>NZ_JBSFUW010000010.1:192020-240969 GCF_053591995.1 Streptomyces sp. NPDC002835
GCCCCCAGGACCGACTACCCCACCGACAGCGGCCCCGAGTCGGTGGCGGTGGGGGACTTCGACGGTGACGGCGACCTCGACCTGGCCACCGCCAATGTCGGTGCGAACACGGTGTCGGTGCTGCTCGGCAATGGTGACGGCACATTCGCCCCCAGGACCGACTACCCCACCGACAGCGGCCCCGAGTCGGTGGCGGTGGGGGACTTCGACGGTGACGGCGACCTCGACCTGGCCACCGCCAACGTCTTCGCGGGCACGGTGTCCGTGCTGCTCGGCAATGGTGACGGCACATTCGCCCCCAGGACCGACTACCCCACCGGCCTCACTCCGGTCTCGGTGGCGGTGGGGGACTTCGACGGTGACGGCAATCTGGACCTGGTCACCGCCAACTTCGTCCCGGGCACGGTGTCCGTGCTGCCGGGCAACGGCGACGGCACATTCGCCCCCAGGACCGACTACCCCACCGACAACGCCCCGGAGTCGCTGGCGGTGGGGGACTTCAACGGCGGCCTGCCCGACGTGGTCACCGCCAACGTCAACGCGAACACGGTGTCGGTGCTGCTCAACACCACTTCCCCTACTGCTCCGATGATCACCGGTCCGGCGGACGGTTCCACGATCGACGACACGACCCCGACGTTCACTGGCACCGGCGGGCCCGGTGACACCGTCACGGTCACTGACGAGAACGGCAACGTGATCTGCACGGCGACGGTGGACGAATCGGGGAACTGGTCCTGCACGGCGACCACGCCGATCCCCGAAGGGGATCACACCTTCACCCCGACCGCCACCAACGCCCAGGGCAGCACCACCGGTGAGTCGGTGACGGTGACCATCGAAGGGCCGGCTCCGACGGCCCCGGTGATCACCAGTCCGGCGGACGGATCCACGATCAGGGACTGCCCTGGACGTCCCGACAAGCACCCCGACGCCATGGAGGCCGCAGGGCGGGGTTGCACAGTGACCTTCATCGGCACCGGCGGACCCGGTGACACCGTCACCGTCACCGACGAGGACGACAACGTGATCTGCACCGCCACCGTCGATACCGACGGGAACTGGACCTGCACCTCCACCACGCCCCTTCCTCGGGGGACCCACACCTTCACCCCCACCGCCTACGTCGCCGGCGACACCACCACCGGGCCCTCGGTCACGGTGACCATCAAGCCACGACACAAGCCCCACCACCCCCACCCCAAGCCCCACGCCATGGGAGTTCTGTGAAACGGGGAGGGCCACGACCCAGGCACCCGCGGACGGCGGTTGTCCTGAGGCCGAAGCAGCGCCGCCCACGCCGACGTACACGCGGAGACAGAACGCCCCACGCAACAAGAGGCGACTGATGGCGCCCGCCCGACCCGTACAGCAGGGCCGTACAGCAACCCCACTGACCGTCCAGGTCGGATAGCGTCCCTCCGAGGCCGCGAAGCGACCGGTATGACCGCCGCTGACCGATCCGGCTAGAGCTACGGATCAAAAGGTGCCCGTGCCCTTCCCGTGCCCGTTCGGCCGGGAACTGACGGGGAACCACGGTTATTGACGGACAGCACAAAGAGAACGGCCCCCGACCGATTCACCTGGTCAGGGGCCGTTCATCTGCGGTGGGTGTGGGATTTGAACCCACGGTGACATCGCTGCCACGACGGTTTTCAAGATCGCTCACCCTCACGACTCGGCCCTGACTGTCCCACGACGGATTCTGACGACGGGCCGTGGAGTAAAGTCGTCGTGATCACTACAAGGCGGCCTCCTGGAGATCCGGCGTGTCCGGCGGACAGTGATTGTCACCACGGTGCTTGCGGCCTGTCTGTTGTCCTGTTCCGCGGGCGCGGACGACACTTCCCGGGGCGGCGGAACACGGGACACCTCCCGTTCCTCGTCCGCCACGGCAACGGCGAAAGCCGCGGCGCAGGATACCGCTGCCAACCCAACTCCCGCGGCGTCCCCCGGGCCGGAACTGGTCCGCGACGCCTTCGCCGGCCTTCAGGCCACACTCAACGACACCTGCACAACAGGGTCGGGAGACTGCGCGTACTTCCTGGGAAGGGTCCACGAAGAACTGATGGGCCTCGACGCGGCGATGAAGGCGGACCTAAAGGGGCCGGGTCACTTCCCTGAGCCCATCGCGTGGATCGCCGACCTCCGCACGACACTCGACGGCGACAACTCTACGGAGAACCTGGAGACTCACCGCACAGAGCTGATCAGTGTCCGCGATCGGATCAACGTCTGGATGCAGGACCACCCCGACGACTACCGCTGAGCACAAGCCGAGTGGCAGGGACATTCAGCGACACTGCTACCTGCCTTGAGCGATTGACATCAACGTCGCCGGATTCAGCAAGCCGTGCCGTACAGCACCGGAGTACAGCAACCACCGCGACCGCAGTCGCCGGCATCGTTCCCAGGCGGCCGTCTGACCATCCCAGTAGACCTCAGCGACCGCCCCGCCGATAGTTCGCATCGAGGTGGTCGGGCCGTGCCACAGCCGCGCCAGATCGGACGGGGAGCCACGGGGAACCGCGGGCGCCGACAGGGCATGCCCCCTGCATTCGTCGAAGTCGGCATGCCGCAGGTCAGGCCCCAACTCGCCCCACCACGCTCCTACTGAGCTTCAAAGCGTGGTGTCGGCAAGGGCTGACGGCTCATGATCCCTGCGGTATGCCGACTGCATGAGGTATGCGCAAGGGGGCGGGCTGACCGATGAGCGGCGGGCCTTCCGCGAGAAGTTGAGGATGGAAGCGGCCGTGCGGTTCGCCCAGGGCGACGAGAACGCGGTCATCGCGTACGACCTGCGGGTGAGCGTCCGGTCGGTGCAGCGCTGGCGCAGGGCCTGGTCCCAGGACGGGCCGAGAGCCCTGGCCTCCAGAGGCCCGGCGTCGTTGCCGCTGCTCAGTGACGAGCTCTTCGCCGTGCTGGAGCAGGAGTTGGCCAAGGGTCCAGTGGCGCACGGCTGGCCGGACCAGACCTGGACCCTGTCACGGATCAAGACCCTCATCGGGCGCCGGTTCCATAAGAGCTACACCGTGCAGGGTGTTGCCGCGCTGCTCAACCGGCACGGCTGGAGCTGTCAGATTCCGGCCCGCCGGGCGGTGGAGCGCGACGAGGCGGCGGTGGCCGGCTGGGTAAAGGAGACCTGGCCGAGCGTGGAAGGACCGTGGCGGCGCTCGACGCCTGGCTCGTCTTCGAGGACGAGGCCGGCTTCTCGATGACGCCGCCGACCACCCGTACGTGGTCCCGCCGCGGTCGCACTCCCGTCGTGCGCGTGCGGGGCCGCTCACGCCGCCGCTTATCCGTCGCCGCCCTGGCCTGCTACAAAGCAGGCGAACGCTCGCGGCTGATCTACCGGCCCTGTCCGGACGCCCGGCGCGACGGACGCAAGAGCTTCTCCTGGAAGGACTACCGCGACCTGATCCAGACCGCGCACCAGCAGCTCGGAGGCTCGATCGTGCTGGTGTGGGACAACTTGAACACCCACCTGACGGCAGGGATGCGCCGCTACATCGCCGAACGCGACTGGCTCACCGTCTATCAACTCCCGCCCTACGCACCGGACCTCAACCCGGTCGAGGGCATCTGGTCGGTACTGCGGCGCACCACCACGGCCAACCGCGCGTTCGCCGACCCTGAGGACCTGATCACCGCCGTCCGGCGAGGCCTACGCCAGCTCCAGTACCGCCACGACGTCCTCGACGGCTGCCTCACCGGAACTGGACTCGTGCTCGCCCCACCATGACGACATCACGCTTTCAAAGTCAGTAAAGCGGGTGTCGCAGGTTCGAATCCTGCCGGGGGCACAGAGAAGCAGCAGATCAGAGGCCCTGTCGCCCACATGGGCGGCAGGGCCTCTGGCCTTTCCGCGCATGTATGGCACACATGGTCCGCGAAGAGGTGGGAGCAGCAGACGATGCCCGCAAAGGATGAGGCGGGCCCAGCGTCGGCACCAGAACCTGGTCGATCGCCTGGAGTCGCTGATGAGAGCTGCCCTCAAGCCTCCTTGCGGGGTGAGCTTGCAGTGGCGGTGCACGATGTTCCTCGACGACGGACCACAGTCCGTCGAGGCCGACGATGTCGGACGCCCTTCGCTGTTACCGTCGCGCCATGTCCAAGACCGAGATAGACGTGGTGACCGCCGAGTTCTTCGATGCCTTTGACAACCGGGGCGGCAAGGCCGCCGACGTGGCCCGGATCCGTCGGCTGGTTATTCCGGGGGGCGTGATCGTCCATGTCGGGCCGGAGCTGACGGTATACACCGTGGACGAGTTCATCGAGCCTCGCCAGCGGCTGCTGGCCGACGGCCGGCTGGTCGAGTTCTCCGAGTGGGAGACCTCTGAACGAACAGAGATCGCGGGTGATATCGCGTCGCGGCTCGGCGAGTACCGCAAGGCCGGGATCTTGGACGGTGAGCCGTTCGAGGGAGGCGGGACCAAGACCATCCAGTTCGTCCGCACCTCAGAGGGATGGCGGATCACAGCGTTTTCCTGGTACGACCATCCGTGACCACAGGGGCGGTCGACGGCGGTGCTCATCGACATGAGTTCATGTGGTGCGCCGAACCGGGCCATCTGAACAAGATCCTCTTACAGGTCTCTGGACCGCTCCTTCCCTGGAGCGAGACCTGGCCGCCGTGGCGCGTCGGCCACTGATGAGCAGACGATCCGGACCGGACCGGCGACGGCGCCAGGTGCTCAGCCGACCACGCGGTATCGCAGGTGCGTGACCCCTGGGGCGTCGACGACGCGGACGAGGTCGAGCCGGTGGGGCGAGCCCAGCGCGCCGAAGAGCGACCGGCCGGCACCGAGCAGTACGGGGATCTGGTGGATCTCAAGCTCGTCCAGCACCCCGGCCCGCAACGCCAGCTGCGCCGTCGTCGCCCCGTGGACCATCACGTTGCGCTCACCGGCGGCCTCCTTGGCCCGCGCCATGGCCGCCTCGATGCCGTCGGTGGCGTAGTGGACGTTGGGGCCACGGACAGCGTCGTCGCCGGCCTCGGAGCGGGTGAACACCTCGATGTGGACGCCGTCGTGGTGGTCGCCGCCCCAGCCGCCGGCCGCGTCGAACGTGCGTCGCCCCGTCAGCACTGCGCCGGTGGCCAACATCTCGTGGACCACCGGAAGGCTGGCCGCGTCGGTTCTGATGACCGGTACCCCCACTCCGCCACGGGCCTCGTGGTCACCGTCGAACAGCCACGCGTGCAGCTGCTCGCCGCCGGTACCGAGGCCGTTCCCGGGACCGTCATCGGGACCGGCGATGAAGCCGTCGAGCGACATGGACATGTAGAGCACGGAACGGGACACGATCGGGTCCTCCTGTCGTGACGGAGCGTGGACGGGCCGAGCGAGTCATCAGGCTGCCTCATGTCGCCCCTCCTTCTCCCTACCGACCACCTGCGTGTCCGGACCTCATGGTGAGCAGCCCGCGTTATCGGCCAGGGCCGGCCGCTTCTGGTCCGGCTCCTACTTCGCCGGGTCCTGCGGCGGCGCACCGCTCCAGGTCGTCAAGGACTACATCGAGAACCAGAAACGCCCCACCTGACCGTCACAACGGAGGCGCAGAGAACTCCGGCGCTCCGCGCCTCCGCCCCAAGGACCGCATTCCCTCCCGGCCTGAAGGCCGGGATTCCCTGCCGGGACAGGGATGGAAGAGGAGCCACTCCAGCTCCGGCGACGCTGATGTCAGCCGGTGATGTCAGACCACGGGGTGTCCGCTCGGCAGGGGGGCGCGGACGAACCGGGTACATCGCTCGTCGCAAGCGCCCATCACATGGGAGTTCTTTCGTGCTTCCGTCAGGCTCAACCGGCCGTTGGGTCTGACATCACAGCATCCGCCCCGGCATCGCCGCTGATCGTGAGCGAATAGGTAGGAGCTGCCCAGCCGGCGGGGCCATGAGCCCGGGGCCGGCCGACTGATGGCCTGGAGCGGTCGCGCGAACACCGTGCCTCAGAGCTTGCCTCCCACCAGGACCGTGCGATGGCCACCCAGCGCGTGTGCGAATCGTTCAAGGAAGCTGGGGCTGAACTCGGGCCAGTCCCAGAACTCGAAGCCCAGGTAGCCGAATGCGTAGTAGTCGTTGTCCCAAGCCCACGCAGTCAGGTCACCGGCTCGACTACAGCGCGGGCAGGCAACGGCGGCTCGGCCCGTGGCGTGCCAGGTTTTGATGGCCCTGTGGAAGGGCTCGGAGGTACTCTCGATCACGTCCCACTCATCGGTATACAGGTCCACGTGGGCGGCACAGTCGGGGCAAACGGCGTACATGGCATCGCCTTGCCCGCCGTGGAATACGGTTCGGCCTGTCTCGATCTTGAGTCCGTCGCTGGGCTCCCAGTCCACTTGCCCGACCGCCTTGGCCCAGAGCGGACCGGGTGGGTGTCCCAGCGCGGCGCCGAGAACACAATTCGTGCGCTCGGCGCGCACCATCCCTTCCTTGACGAGCCATTCAAGGCCGCGGGCAGCGAGAACTGCCGCCGCTGCCGGCGTGGCATCCAGATCGACGATGGTTTGAAAGTGGCTCCCCATGAGGAGAGACGGTAGAAGACCCCACCGACAGCACCCCATTCCGGTCGCTGCACCGCCATGGAGGCACGCCATCGGATCGGAGACGGTTGCTGCGGTTGCGGTACTCGCTGCTTCATTCGCGTTCACCTCGCCTACCCGACCCGTGTCCCCAAACCCCGAGGAACCGGCCCACGGCCCGCTGCTCGTTCATCGTGTCCGGGACATGCGTCTGGGCCAGCGCCCCTCTGTAGGCCGCGTCTGTTTCCGCGGTGCGAAATCCGCTGGAAGGGACGCGAGTCCTGAAGAGGACGTCTGCATGCGGGTCGGAGTGGGGCCCCGGCGGAGACCCGCCGACACGTGCGCCCGCATCGGTCACCGCCCCGTGCCGCCCCCAGACGTCGTGGCGTGCGGTTCCGGCAGCCAGTCGTGGGCCGGGTCGTATTCCAGCCAGCGGTTGCGGCCGGCCTCTGCCATGAACGCCGCCACCAGGTCGCGCAGTTGGGGATGCCCGCCGTTGTCGCGCCACAGCAGGGCCCAGGCGTACAGCGGTGTGGGGTGCACCAGCGGAACGGACCGGACACCGGGTATACGGGGAAGCGGCACGTCGGCCGGCATCAGTGAGAAGCGGCGCGGGTCCGCGGACAGGTTGGCGAGGAAGTGGTCGAGGCCCAGGTTGGGGCCCTCGGCGTGGTCGCGGATGCCGAACCGTTCGGCGAAGCGGTGCAGGAAATCGAGCCGGTCCAGGGCGCCGGGAGCCCACAGCACACTGTCCCGGAGCTGTTCGGGCCGCAGCGCGGGCTCGGCCGCCAGCGGATGGTCCTCGCCGAGGACGACGTCCACCGGCTCGAGGCGCACCAGACGATGCGTCAGTCCGGCGGGCAGGGGCGGATGGACCCGGCCGAAGCCCGCGTCGACGTCGCCGTGCAGCAGTGCGGACGCCACCGACGGGAGGTCACGGCCGTGGCCGAGTTCCATGGACAACCCGCGGCGGTGTTCCGCTACTTCGGCCAGTGCCCGCATCGGCGCGTACAGGTGGCCCCACACGTCGACCCGTAGCGGACGGCGTTCGTCCCGCACCGCGGCCACGGCCTGGTCCGCGGCGGCCAGCGTCTGGCGGGCCGGTGCGAGGAAGCGATGCCCGGCGTCGGTGAGCCGTACCCCCTGGCCGCTGCGCAGGAACAGCTCGGTGCCGAGCCGGGACTCCAGCCGTGCGATCCGTTTGGACAGGCCCTGTTGTGAGATCGACAGCGTCTCGGCCGCCCGGCCGAAGTGCAGCTCCTGGGCGGCGAGGACAAAGGCGCGGACGTGCGCCAGGTCGAGATCCACGTCTCTCACCATAGGTGACAACCGATGGTTGTCCGCGTTTCCGTTCCCTTGTTGGATTGCCCGGCGCCGCCGCCCGTTTCATGAACCGCATGCAGAGACTGATCCCCACAGGCGATCCGGCGCGTCCGGTCGCCTTCGCAGAGGCTTCCCAGCCCGTTCCGGAGCCGGACGAGGCATTGATCAGGGTCGAGGCGTTCGCGCCGAACCGGGGCGAGACGTTCCTCCTGGAACAGCCGGGACCGGGGCTGCTCCCCGGCAAGGACGTCGCCGGCCTGGTGGTGCAGGCCGCGGCCGACGGCTCCGGTCCGTCCATCGGCGCCCGAGTGGTGGGACACCCGCCGCAGGGCGGCTGGGCCGAGTACGCGGCGGTGCCCACCCACTCGCTCGCGGTACTGCCCGACGGCATCGACGCTGTCCGGGCCGCGGCCCTGCCGCTGGCCGGGATCACCGCGCTCCGGCTGCTTCGTACGGCCGGTAGCGTGACGGGCAGGCGGCTCCTGCTGACCGGCGCCTCGGGCGGCGTCGGCCACTACGTCACCGAGCTGGCGGCGGCCGCGGGAGCGGCGGTCACCGTGGTAACCGCCACGCCGTCCCGCGGCGAGCGGCTGCGTGAGCTCGGGGCGGCAGCGGTCGTGCACCAAGTGGCCGAAGCACAGGGGCCGTTCGACGTGGTACTGGAGTCCACCGGCGGCGACCAACTGCCGCTCGCGCTGTCGAAGTCGGCGCCGGGCGGCATGCTGATCTGGTTCGGCCAGGCGAGCCGTACGCCGGTGACACTGGACTTCTTCGACCTCCTCGCCGGTCCCGAAGGGGCCACGATCCGCCACTTCCACTACGCCGGTGCGCCCTACGGCCTTGACCTGACCACGCTGGTGCGGCTGGTGGACGACGGGCGGCTGCATCCGGAGATCGGCCGCGTCGCCGACTGGCGGAAGACCACACAGATCCTGGTCGACCTGCGGGAACGCCGGATTCGCGGCAAGGCCGTCCTCACCACGGGAGCAGCCCGATGAGCGCCGCCGCATCCATCCCCGAAGGCCCCGCAGCCGCCAGAGCCGCCGCGTTCGCCCCCGAAGCCGCCGAGGCCGCCGCAATCGCCGCCGCAGCGGCCGAAGCCACCGCCATCGCCGCCGAGGTCGCCGCATACGCCGAGTCCCAGTTCACGCGCGCCACCGGAGCCGGGCTGGACCCGCACGAATACCGCCGCGTCACCGCCGGGCTGGCATCCGTCGACGGCTGGGGCGAGGCATTCGTCCGGGCCGCACAGCAGCACGTCGCCCGCGCGCAGCAGGCAGCCTCACCCGTATCCGCGGGCGAGCACTACGAGGTGGCAGCACGCTGGTTCCACATCGCCGCCCTGGAGCCGCACACGGACCAGGCCCTGGCCGAGGCGGCGGCGGACCGTGCCATGGGCCGCGCGCTGGCCCTCCTGGAGCCCGGCGCGCGCAGGGTCGAGGGACCGGGCTTCACCGGCTGGCTGCGCGGCCCCGCCGACGCGCCGGCCACGGTGCTCGTCGTCCCCGGCCTGGACTCCAGCAAGGAGGAGTTCCACGACGTCACCCGGGCCCTGCTGCGCAGGGGCATTGCGGTGTTCACAATGGACGGCCCCGGCCAGGGCGTACTCGCGGCCACCACCACCGTACGGCCGGACTACCACCGGGTGATCGGCCGGGTCGTCGACGCGCTCGGGGTCGACCGGGTCGGGCTCATCGGGCTCAGCCTGGGCGGCTACTACGTCGCGGAGAGCGCCGCCAACGAGCCCCGCGTGGCCGCTGCCGCCGCCGTGAGCGGCCCCTTCCACCTCGACTGGGACACCGCCCCGCCCTTCGTGCGGGACATCCTCACCCGGCGTGCCGGAGGACGCGAGGCGGCCCGCGACTTCGTCCGCCACGTCGACCTGTCCGCGCAGGCACCGCGTATCGAATGCCCGCTCCTGGTCGTGGACGGCGGCCGCGATGTGATCCCCGGCATGACCGACGGAGAGCCGCTGGCCCGGCTCGCGCCGCGCGGCGAGTTCCTGCTCGTCCCGCACGGCGACCACCTCCTCGGCAACGCCCGGCCCGACTGGCTGCCCGCCACCGCCGACTGGCTCGTGGGAGCACTTGCCGGAACCGCCGCACCGACAGGACCGTCCTGATCACGGCAGGTGGACGAGCAGGCCGGGACCGCCACCGGCTCGGCGAGGTTGGCGGCAGGATCTCCGGCACGGTAGACACGACCGACGCCGACTGATCCTGCCGACTGCCCGGGCGGCCGCGTACCGCGCGCGGCCGCCCGGTTCTGCTCTCCCTGCGAGGCTTCATGCGCTTCTCCTCCGCCCTGCGCACGCACCCGGCGGTGCTCGCCCTCCCCGTGCTGGGCCTCTTCTTCGGCTACGTGTTTCTGACGAGCACCCGGCACATCGAGCCGCTCATCGCCGTGCCGTGGCCCGCGCAGGCCGCCTCGTACGCCGTGCACGCGCCGTTCCCGATGGCCGCTGCGGCCGTGGCCGCCCTCGCCGCGGTGGAGGCGACCCGGCTACGGGCCCTCGGCACCTGGGAGTTGGGGGCCGCACGGGCCACGTGGCGGATCGCGGTGCAGCCCGTGCTCATCGCGGTGCTGCCCCTGACGGTGCTGACCGCCGGCGTCACGGCAGGAGGCTTGTGGGTGGTCGGCGTCGCCCCCGACCTGTACGTGCTGCAGCTGATGGGGATCGTCGTCGTCCTGCTCACCGCGCACGGGGTCATCGGGTTCGTCGTCGGGCGCAGGCTGCACGCGCTGTACTCGGCGCCGCTCGTGGCCGTGGTGGTCTTCGTCGGCATCAGCTTCCCGCTGGGGACGGAGAGCTACTGGGCTCACCATGTCACCGGGTCGATCGGCTGGTTGGGGTTCGGTGAGGCGTACTCGCCGGCCATGACGGTGGCCGCGGTGCTGCCGACGGCCGGGGTGGCGCTCGCCTGCGTCGTGCTGGCGGGCCCCCGGCGTATCCGCGTCGCCTCGGTCGCCGCCGGCGTTGTGTTCGCGGCCGGTGGCATCCTCGGTGCGTACGGCATCGCCAAGGACTGGCGTGCCATCGCTCCGGCCGCCGAGGGGCTGGCCCCGGTCACCTGCGAGGGGGCCGTGCCCGAGGTCTGCCTGCCGACGGCCGGCGCCGATCACATCGGGGAGATTCAGGCCGAACTCGCCCGGACGACTGTCCGGTTGGAGGCGCGCGGCATCATCGCCGAGAAGCCCGTCCGCATCACCGACCTCACCGTGGCCGGTGCCCGGCAGCCGGGCGCCACCGGGGCGCACTGGACACTCGACCTCGTGCCCGGCGACGCGGACCAGGCCCTCGGGGAGAACATCGCCATCGCCGTCGTCGGCACGCCCTGCGCGGAACCGGACTGGAACACACTGCACCACAACACCCTCTGGGCCGCCCGGACGATCGGCGTGGAGAGCCGGTACCTCGCCTGGCTGTCCCGTGAGACCGAGGGGTTCGGCCAGGGGCAGAGCAAGGAGCGACTCCTCGCACAGATGGCCAGGGTGGACGGGCTGCCGGCGCGGGAGCAGCGGGCCTGGTACGCCGAGCGGCTGCGGTACGCCTGCCGGGCAGGTCGGTGACCGTGATCTGGTGGCTGCGCCAGCGGGGCGCCCTGGGTCTGCTGCCCGGTGCGCTGCTCGGGTACGCCCTGGGCATCGGGCTCACCCCGCGCGTCGTGCTCGTCTTCCCCGCGCTCCTGGGCGACTACGCGATGGCGACGGAGCTCAGCAGCTTCCTCGGCCTCGTCCCCGGCGTCGCCCTGGTCGTCTGCCTCGAACGGCGGATGCCCTCGGTGGAACGCTCCGCCGTCCGCCGGCTCGACGCGCGGGACATCACGCTGATGACCTGCTTCGCGCTGCTGGCGACGGTGGTCGCGGTGGCGATGGCGCACCTCGGCACGGAGGCGATGTGGAAGGAGGCGATGTGGACGGCGGCACGCAACAATCTGTTCTTCTGCGGACTCGCCCTCGGCGCCTGGCCGTTGCTCGGGCACCGCGCGACGCTGCTGCCCGTCTTCTGGTTGATTCAATCCATGTTCCTCGGGGGCCGCAGCCGCAACGATCCCCACCCGTGGGTGATCGTCACGGAGGAGGCCGGCGTCGCCCATGCCGCCGCAGGGGCTGCCGCCGTCTTTCTCGCCGGGGTGCTCTCCCTCGTCTGCCTCGCATCAAGGACCGACCGATGACTCTGCTGCTCGACCGTGTCACCTTCGGCTACCACCGCTGGGTCCGCCCGGTCCTGAACCGCTTCACCTACGAGGTCCCCGCCGAGGGCCTGACGATCCTGCTCGGCCCCAACGGGGCGGGCAAGTCCACCACGATGGCTCTTCTCGCCGGCACAGTCGCGCCCAGGACCGGCAGGGTCGTGTTCAGCGGCTCCGACCTCACCTCCGCCAGCCGTGCATACCGCCGCCAGGTGGCCTGGCTCCCCCAGCGGGTACCCACCTCACGGCAGTTGACCGCCCGCGAGTACGTGGCGTACGTCGCCTGGCTGAAGGGCGAGAGCCGTACCCGTGCCTGGGAGCGCGCCGCGGCCGCCCTCGACCAGGTCGGTCTCGCCGAGCACGCCGGGCGGAAGACGGCCCGGCTCTCGGGGGGCCAGCTCCGCCGCGCCGGCATCGCCTGCGCCCTCGCCCACGACGCGCGCGTCGTCCTGCTGGACGAGCCGACGGCCGGGCTCGACCCCCACCAGCGCACCGTCTTCCGCGACGTGCTCAGGGAGGTCGCCGCGAAGACCCCGGTGCTCATGTCGACGCACGACATCGCCGATCTCGCCGACGAGGCCGACACCGTCACCCTCATGGACGGCGGCCGGGTGCTCCACCACGGCGGTACGGCCGGATTCCTCGGCCACGCACGCCCCGACGCGGGACCGGCCCGGCGGGCCGAGTCGGCGTACGCCGCGCTCATGGGGCTCGACGGCTCACGGTGACGCAGGGGCCGCGGGACGCCCGCCGCCCACTACCGCCCACCGCCCACCGCCCGCCGCCCGCCGCCCACTACCGCGGGGCGCCCGCCGCCGGCTGCCGCTGGACGCTGGACCCCGGACGACAACGCCCGTGCCGTACCCGGGTCCGGGGCCCCCGCGTCACTACGCTGACCGGCGGGAGAACCCCCCACGGCGAAGCGGGAGACATGCCCGGGGCCACGGCGGGGCAGCCGTACGACGCCGCCGTCTCTCCGTACCGCGTGAAAAGGTGACCGTGCCCGCATTCCTGGACGAGCTCTGGCCGTTGGGCTGGAGCGTCGGCGTCTTCCTTCTGGCCACCGGTGTCACCGTCGTGTGCAGCATCCGGCTGGCGGGCGTGGGGGACACACTGGCCGACCGGACCGGATGGGGCGAGGCGTTCTTCGGCGCCGTGCTGTTCGGGCTGGTCACGTCCCTGTCCGGGGTCGTGATGACGGCGGTCAGCGCGGCCGCGGACCAGCCGCAGCTCGCCTACGGCAACGCCGTAGGCGGCATCGCCGCGCAGACCGTGGCGATCGCGGTGGCCGACGCGTTCCACCGGCAGGCCAACCTGGAACACGCCGCCGCCTCGCTGCGGAACATGATGTTCGGCTGTCTGCTCATCGTGCTGCTGGGCATCGCGCTGATGGCCACGTTCAGTCCCGAGGTGACCGTCCTCGGAGTGCACCCGGCGTCGGTCGCCCTGGTGGCCCTGTACGGGGGCGGCCTGTGGCTCGTCCGCGGGCAGGTCGCGCCCATGTGGCGGGCGGTGCCCACCAAGGAGACGCTGGCGGACGTCCCCGCCCAGGACGACGTCGACGACGAGCTGGCCGCCCGCAGCACCCGGCTGCTGTGGACGGAGTTCGCCGCCGCCGCGCTGCTCGTCATGGTCGGCGGCTGGGCGGTGGCGCGCGCCGCAGAGGGCATCGTGGCGGGCTCGGGTCTCAGTGCGGCGCTGGTCGGCACGGTGTTCATGGGACTGGTCAACGCGCTGCCGGAGACCGTCACGTCCATCGCCGCCGTACGCCGCGGCGCCGTCACGCTGGCCATCGCGGCCATCATCGGCGGGAACTGCCTCGACGCGCTCAACCTGGTCGTGGGCGACATCGCGTACCGGGGCGGATCGCTCTTCCACGCCGCCACTCCGGCCCAGTTGTTCCTCACCAGCGGCGCGCTGGTGATGACCGCCGTCCTCCTCGGCGGCCTGCTGGTGCGCCAGCGGACCGGCTGGCTGGGGGTGGGATTCGACGGCGTCCTGCTGCTGACCATCTATCTCGCCACGGTGGGCGTGCTCGTCTTCTGACCCTCCTGGGAAGGCGTCCGGACGACGCGGGCGGTTTGCGCCACTCCCCTGGTGAAGGGCCGGGTTTCGTCCCTCGCGGCGCACGCCCGCCCCTATGCTTCTACATGCATGTAGAGGAAGTGTCTCTTCGCAGGAGGTTGTCGTGACGTCGACAGATCTGACCAAGGTCCTGGACAAGGCATGGGCGGACAAGCCGCTCACCGATGTGCTCGCCGCGCCCGTCGCCGCGCTCAAGGGGGTGTCGGACCGGGACGGCGAGCTCCTCAAGGAGGCGTTCGGCGTCGAGACCGTGGCGGACCTCGCCGACCTCAAGTACGTCCGCTGGGCGCAGGCACTGGCCGCCCTCGAAGCGGCCAAGTAGTCATCGGGACGCCGCCCCGGCCAAGGGGCGGCGTCCCGGCATTGCGCAGTACTCGCAAGCATCACGAAGGAGTAAGCGCCACGATGGTGTTCAAACGCCTGCTCGGCTCGATCGGCGTCGGCGGCCCGGCCGTCGACACGGTCCTCACCTCCGGGGCGGTGCTGCCGGGCGGCAGCCTCACCGGCGAAGTCCATCTCAAGGGCGGCACCGCGGACTTCGCCGTCGAGGCCGTCGGGCTGGAACTGGTGGCCCGCGTCGAGACGGAGACCGAGGACGGGGAACACGACGGCGTCGTCGTCTTCGAGCGGTTCCGCGTCGGGGGCGGCCTCCGCCTCGCCGCAGGGGAAGAGCTCGGCGTGCCGTTCACGATAGCTCTCCCGTGGGAGACCCCGATCAGCGTGCTGCACGGTCAGCCGCTCGGCATCGTCCTCGGCGTACGCACCGAAGTCGAAATCGCCGGCGCCAGGGACAAGGGCGACCTCGACACCCTTTCCGTGGGGCCGCTGCCCGTCCAGGAGGCGATCCTCGAAGCGTTCGGGCAGACCGGTTTCGGGTTCAGGTCCGCGGACCTCGAGTACGGCCGCATCGGCGGCACCGGGCAGCAGCTGCCCTTCTACCAGGAGATCGAGCTGACGCCCCCGCCGCGGTACGCGCACGCCGTCAACGAGATCGAGCTGACCTTCCTCGCGACCGCCGGGGGCATGGAGGTCGTCCTGGAGGCGGACAAGCGGAGCGGCCCGTACTCCGACGGCCACGACGCGCTGACCCGCTGCACGGTCGCCCTGGACGGCGTGGCGCACACCGACTGGAACGCCGAGGTGGAGAGCTGGGTGCGCCGGCTCGTCGAGCACCGTTCCGCGTACGGGCCCCACTCCTCGTACGGCCACGACGGCCACCACGACGAGGGCCACGGCCGACGGCCCGGTCCCGGCGCGGGAACCGCCGTCGCGGCCGGCGCGGCGGGACTCGCGGTCGGGGTCGCGGGCGGGCTGGTCGCGGCCGAAGTCGTGGACGAGGTGGGCGACTTCCTCGAGGGCGAGGAGGCGGAGGGCGAAGAGGAGGACGGCGAAGAGGGTGACGAGGGCTGAGCCGACTCCACCCCTGATAGCTTCTACATGACTGTAGAAGATTACGGCGGCCGGGCCGGTCTCCCGTACGGCCCGGAACCGCCCCGACACAACCGGAGTTCTCATGGCCCTGTGGGACCGCGTCAAGGAATCCGCATCGACGATGCAGACCCAGCTCATGGCGAAGAAGAACGACCTGAAGAGCGGCGCCTTCCGTGACGCCTCCATGGCGATGTGCGCCCTGGTCGCCGCCGCCGACGGCACCATCGACCCGTCCGAACGGCGCCGCGTGGCCCAACTGATCGCCACCAACGAGGTGCTGCAGAACTTCCCCGCCGACGACCTCCAGCGCCGCTTCGACGACAACCTGGGCAAGCTGACCGCCGACTTCGACTTCGGCAAGGTCGGCGTCATGCAGGAGATCGCCAAGGCGAAGAAGAAGCCCGCGGAGGCGCGCGCCGTCATCCAGATCGGCATCGTCATCGGCGGTGCGGACGGCGACTTCGACAAGACCGAACAGGCCGTCGTCCGCGAGGCCTGCTACGCGCTGGACCTGCCGCCGCACGAGTTCGACCTCTGACGCGGCCCGCCCCGCGTCGCCGTCCCCCTGCGTGGCGGCGCCGTCGTGGGGCAGAAGAACGAACGGCAACCAGGGAAGGAGGACCATGGAGATCAGCGGCATCATCAGCGCGATCGTGATCGGCGTCGTCATCGGCGTACTCGGCCGGCTCGTCCTGCCGGGCCGGCAGCGGATCGGCGTCCTGTGGACCATCGCCGTCGGTATCGTCGCGGCGTTCATCGGCACCGCACTCGCCGCGGCCATCGGCGTCGCGGACACCAAGGGCGTCGACTGGATCGAGTTGCTCGTCCAGATCGCACTCGCCGCCACGGGAGTGGCCGCGCTCGAACGGTTCAAGGCCCCTCGCTGAGGCCCCGGTCGGCCGCCCCGCAGAAGCCTGACCGGAGGCCCCGTGGCCGGCGGTTCAGAGCGGGGTGGCCGCCTTCAGTACGAAGAACAAGGTGACGGCCGAGTTCGCCGACGACAGCGCCGAGGCCGTCGCACCGGCCGCCGCGCCCCAGGCGGCGAGGCCGACCGTGGTCGACAGCGGCGGCCACACGCGCGCCGCGGGCGCCGGCCCCAGCAGGGCCGCCACCCGGCGCGGTACGGGTCCGGCGCCGGCGAATCCCGCGAGCGTCGCGACGGGCGCGCCGCGCGTTACCAGCCCGGCCTTGCCGATCGCGCGGGCCACGACGCGCCGGCTGCCGACCGCCGCGGCGGCCTCCTCGTCCGCCCACCGCTCGGCCGTGTACGTCACGGCGGTGCGCAGCGGACGCAGGAACGGGTTGGCCCGCGCGGCGAGTTGTACGGCCAGCAGGTAGCGGTGGTGGCGGCCGGCGAGGTGGGCCCGCTCGTGCGCGAACAGCGCCCTGCGCTCGGCCGCGTCCAGGCGGGAGAGGATGCCGGTCGTGACCACGACCCGACCCCGTTCCCGGCGGGTGCCGGGCAGGGCGTACGCGTACGGAGCGGGGTCCGGCAGCACGGCCACGGGCCGCGGCGGCAGCGCGGACAGGGCCTGGGCGGCCCGGCGCCGGACGCGGTGGTGGCGCCACGCGGCCCGGCAGCACGACGCGAGGACGACCGCCAGCGCCGGGATGGCGGCCCTGCCCGCGACCTCGTCGTACGGCACCGCCTCCCGTACCTCGGGGTCGGACCAGCCGTCGGGGAGCGGGTTGCCCGGTAACTGCGCGGTGCCGACGACGACGAGCAGTGCCAGGCACAGCGTGCTGCACACGGCGAGCACGCCGGCGACCGCCGACAGCAGCCAGGTGGCGGCGCGCGGGTGCAGATGGTGCTCGGCCAGGCGCGCGACCGGCCATGCGCTCAAGGGCAGTACGAGTGGCAGGAAGACGAAGACCCCCATGCGGTCAGTCTTCCCCTTCCTCCGCCGCCTGCGCCAGCAGGGCCCGCAGCAGCTGCTCGTCGTCCGGGGGCAGCGCGGTGACGAAGCTCGCGAGGACCGCTTCCCTGTCCGCCTCGGCGTCCAGCATCCGGCGCATCCGCAGCGCGGCGAGTCCCGCCTCGTCGGCGTTCGGCGTCCACGCGAACGACCGGCCCGCGCGCTCGCGCGAGACGGCGCCCTTCGCGTGGAGCCGGGTCAGGATGGTGATGACGGTGGTGTACGCGAGGTCCCCGCCGAGCCGCTCCTGCACCCACGCGGTGTTCACCGGCCCCGGCGCGTCACGCAGCGCGGCCAGCACCTGGCCCTCCAGCTCGCCCTGGCCCCGACGGCGAGGCGACTGCCGACCGCCGTCCTGGTTCTGGCCCGTCATGCCGTGTCCCTCCCGTCCCTCCTGCCCCCGCACCTGGCGCCGGAGCGGTTCATCGTACTGAGCGGGAACGCCGTCGTCGGCCGCGGACCGGTCCGGAAAAGCCCCTTCAGTTCTACACTGATGTAGATTTTTTGTCGGGCCTGTCGCGGGCCGGCGATCCGGGAACGCGTCGTGGGGAAGGGATTCGAGATGGGTGTGAGCCTCGGCAAGGGCGGCAACGTTTCACTGAGCAAGGAGGCACCGGGACTGACCGCGGTACTGGTCGGCCTCGGCTGGGACGTACGGACGACGTCCGGCGCGGACTTCGACCTCGACGCGAGCGCGCTGCTGCTGAACGAGACCGGCAAGGTCGTCTCCGACCAGCACTTCGTCTTCTACAACAACCTGACCAGCCCCGACGGGTCGGTCGAGCACACCGGCGACAACCTCACCGGCGAGGGCGAGGGCGACGACGAGTCCATCAAGGTGAACCTGGCCGCCGTGCCGGCCGGCGTCGCCAGGATCGTCTTCCCGGTCTCCATCCACGACGCCACCGCCCGCGGGCAGAGCTTCGGACAGGTCCGCAACGCCTTCATCCGCGTCGTGAACCAGGCCGGCGGCGCCGAGCTCGCCCGCTACGACCTGTCGGAGGACGCGTCGACCGAGACCGCGATGGTCTTTGGCGAGCTCTACCGCAACGGCGCGGAATGGAAGTTCCGCGCCGTCGGCCAGGGTTACGCCTCCGGACTCGCGGGCATCGCCTCCGACTTCGGCGTCAACGTCTGACCGGCGCCCCCGGCGCCATCCACACACAAGCAAGCGAACAGAGGCACCTCATGTCCGTGAACCTGTCCAAGGGCCAGCAGATCAGCCTGAGCAAGTCCGACGGCGGCGCGCTCAGCGTCGTACGGATGGGGCTGGGCTGGAAGTCCGCGCCCCGTAAGGGGTTCCTCGCGCGGATGACCGCACGCGAGATCGACCTGGACGCCTCTGCGGTGCTCTTCGCCGACAAGCAGCCGGTGGACGTCGTCTTCTTCCAGCACCTGGTCAGCGACGACGGCTCGGTACGCCACACCGGCGACAACCGCGTGGGCGGCGCGGGCCAGGGCGGCGACGACGAGTCGATCCTCGTGGACCTGGCGCGCGTACCGCTGCACGTCGACCAGATCGTCTTCACGGTGAACTCGTTCACCGGCCAGACCTTCGCCGAGGTCGAGAGCGCCTTCTGCCGCCTCCTGGACGAGACCAACGGCCAGGAGCTGGCCCGCTACACCCTCACCGGCGGCGGCCGCTACACCGCCCAGATCATGGCCAAGGTCCACCGCGCCGGCACCGGCTGGCAGATGGCCGCCATCGGCAGCCCGGCGGACGGCCGCACCTTCCAGGACCTCATGCCGGCCATCGCCGCCCACCTCTGACCCCCACCGCACGCCGTCCGGCCCGGCAGGACACCCCTGCCGGGCCGGCCGGTGCGCCCGCGGCGTCAGGGGGTCGTGGAGAGTTGCTGCAGGTACATGCCGGACGTGTCGGTGCCCGGGGTGTTGTGGCAGGTGTAGTCGCCCGTCGGTCGCGCGTAGACGAGGGTCAGGCAGCGGGCCTGGGCCTGCTGGCCGTAGTAGTTGGGGTGGGCGGACTCCTGGACCGGGCCCTGGGTGCCGTCGCTGTCGATCCAGCGGGTCCATTCGCTGGTCGCCGCCGACGGGGGTTGCGCGGCGGTGACCAGGCGGCTCGACCTGGCGCAGATCTCACGGCTCTGGAGCATGTCCCGCAGGTCCAGGAACTGGGCGCTCTTGGCCGCCGCCACGGCCTTCAGCCGGTTCGCGAGCTGGGGCACGAGGGAGTCGCGCGCCCAGTCGGAGTCCCGGTTCCAGAACGGGCATCCGCCGGTGCTGACCCGGGACCAGCCGCTCTGGTAGTAACGGTTCTCGCTGCCCCGGGGGATCGGCGAGGGGTACGACTGGAGCACGATGCGGTACGAGGAGGCCGAGTACCCGGCGCCGGACATGACGGCCCGGATCTCGTCGACGGCCTTGCCGACCTTGGCCATCGCCCCGTCGATCTTCGCGTCGACGACGGCCTGCTGGTCGTCGTGGCAGTACGAGTAGTAGACGATGTAGTCCATCGCGCAGGAGGTGATGATGTCGGCGAAGCCGAGGTCGTTGCCGCCGATCGACAGCGCGATCACCTCGACGTCGTGCGAGGCGGCGACGGCGGCCAGTTGGTCGGCCTGCGGCGCCTCACCCTTGTACGAGGTGCCGCCGCTGGACGCCCGGAACACGTTCTGGGTGGTCGCACCGGAGCAGGCGAGGTTGATCAGGGCCTCGGTGGTGCCGGTGGCGCCGCGCACTTCCGCGGAGTCCGACCGGTGGCATCCGTTCGACGCCGTCGTCCCGTACACCCGGGCCGGGTCGTAACCGGTCCCGGTCCAGGCACGGTCGGTGCCGTCCCTGCTGCCGCTGTCGGTGAGGCTGTTGCCCCGCCAGCGTCCGGCCTCGCCGGAGATGTAGCTGTCGCCGAGCGCCACGATCGCACTCGGTCCGGTCCCCTCGCCCGCCCGGGCCGTCGTGGCCCCGCTGGTCACGAGGGCGGCGAAGGCGAGCGGCGCGGCGACGGCGGCACGCCGCCACCGGTGCCGGCGAGCGGCTGGAAAAGTCGGTCTGAGAGAGCGGAATCCGGACACGGCGAAACTCCTGCGGTCAGCCACGGAAGAGCACGATTCGCGGTCGGGCCCATGAGGGTGTGTGGCGTACGGGTGGGGGATTCCACTGGCCGGTGGTGTGCGGAATTTGGCACGCCGGAACTTGTTACCGCTAGGTAGCGTCAGGTCTCTTTTCCGTCACACGGCTGACGCTTCGACAGAAACAGAGCGTGGCCGGTTCTCGCCCATCGCCGCACGCCGCCCGCCATCGGACGCGGACCTGGCTGTAACCCCGAGTAGCAGCGAGCGGGCGAATGGTGTCCTGCGTCACGGCCGGGCGTGGAGTGATCTGGATCACAACGCCCGGGACGCGTACCCGTCAGCCGCAGCCGCGGCCGTTGTTGTTTCCCCCATGGCGGTCACCGGGGCAGTTGTCGCGCTCCCGCGGCTCGTCGGACGGGGAGGGCTTCACGGCGACGGACGGGGCGGCCGGCCCCACGGAGTCGGACGCGGTCGCCGAAGGAGCCGGAGCCGGAGCCGGCGAGGTGCCGGCGCGCGACGGGGCGGGCGTCGGGGCGGCGGTGCTGGGGTCGGGCCCCAGATCCGTCGGGGTGATCAGGTTGGGACGACCGCCGACCTCGAAGTCGGCCCCGGGGACGGCCGGGTCGCTCACGGCGTCACCGCTGCCGCCCCCGATCAGCAGGGCCGCGCCCGTGAACAGCGCGCCCGCCGCGAGGGCGGCACCTGCGATCAGCAGCGCCTTCGGGCGCGCCGGCGCCCGGTGACGGCCCGGTGTCCGGGTCGTGGGCACCGTGTATGACCCGCACGTACACGACGTGCGTCTGCATCCCTCGCAAACCATGTCGGTCACTATGCAGCAAGTCCCCTGCTACCGGGGCGGGCAGGGCTGCACCGGGCACTGCGCACCTCACCCACCGCGCCTCAGGACCGGCACTCCGCCCGCATCTGGGCCGCCGCGTGGTGGGCGTCGGCGCCCTGGCCCCGGCCTCTGTCCACGAGTTGGACCGTCAGCCGCTGGTCGTGGACGGGGACCTTCTCGACCACCACGCCGCTGCCCCGCAGCCGCGTCTGGTCGACCTCGAAGACCTTGACCACGCTGTCCGGGTCGTCGACGTCCGACAGGACGTGGTACGTCGTCGGTTCACCCGCCGCGTCCCGGTCGCGCCCGCTGTCGGGGACGACGACGGCGACCGAGCAGGTGGGGTAGCCGCTGCCGACGTACCAGGACCAAACGGCCGTGGAGCCGCGGTCCTTGGCAGGGTTGCCGGACATCGGGACCGCCGAGAAGCTGCCGTCGCAGCCGTCGCCGAGGTGGCCGCCGGAGCCGACGGTGTACCAGCCGGCGTCACCGTCGGCGAAGCGGCCGTCCTCGCGGTACAGGCCGCCGCCCGCGCAACCGGGGCCCGCCCACGCCGAGTACGAAGGGCCGCGGGCGGCGCTCGGCGGCCCGGTCTTCGTCGGCGGCTTGGGCCTGGCGCGGTCCGGGGAGGCGGAGGGGACGCCGGGCGGGTCCTCCGGCTGGATGCGCTGGGGCACGCCGCCGAGATCGCCGATGCCGTCGGACGGGCCGTCCGACGCCCCGGACGTCTCAGTGCCGCCGCCCGGCCCGCACGCCGTGAGGGTCAGCGCCAGTACGGCGACCGCGACGGTCCCGGCCGGCAGGAGTGTTCCGCCGCGCGGGCGCCGCGCCGCCGGGCCGGCCGCCGTCGCGCACCGGGGGCAGGCCGTACGGGGCCGTGATCGAGCGCCGACGCGCCGGACGGTGCTGTCACGCAGGCGGCCGAGACCGCGCCGGACGGTGCTGTCAGGACGGCGGTTGGCACCGCGTCGGGGCTTGTCACCGCATTGTTCGCACGCCATGGAATCGCACCTGCACCAATGGACCGACCGATCAGTATGCCGAGCGCGTCCACTATGCACGAGCAGCACGGGACGAGATAGGGGTTAACCGCGGTAAGGCGCGAACGATCTAACGGAGTTCGTCAGGACACGGTGTGCCGCGCGGAAGCTGGTACGGCGCGGCGAGCCGGTAGGTGCCCGGCCGGGGGGCGAGCAGCTCCGTCCACTCGTCGCCCTGGGAGTCCTCCTCCGCCTTCAGCAGACAGCCGTTGGGGTTGACGTACTCCTTCGGCCCGTCCTCCCGCGCCTGCGACTCCGGCGTCTCGTACGGCCCCTCCACACCTTGGCCGTCCGTGTCGACGAGGCTGAGCCACGGCGAGTACGGGACGCGGATCAGCACCCGGCCCGCGTTCCGCACCCGGATGGTCATCTCCCCGGCGCCCGCGTGGTCCACGGTCGCCGGCGGGTCCGCCATCCGCGTCGGGCTCTTCACCGCGAAGAGCTGCCAGTTGGCGTCGCCCCAGACGCGGGTCAGATAGGGCTGGCCGGCCCGTACGAGCTCCGCCTCCTGCTGGGCTCCGCTGGAGTCGGGTGCGCCCGTCGGCAGCACCACGTAGTGGACGGCCCAGCGGTGCAGCCAGGTGTGGTAGCTCGCCGAGGTGAGGGGGGTGTCCTCGTCGTAGAAGATCGGGTTGCGCTTCATGTCGGCCTGCCGGTTCCAGCCGCGGGCCAGGTTGACGTACGGCGCCAGCGCCGACGCCTCGCGGTGGCTGCTCGCCGGGACGACCTCGACCCGGCCCCGCTCTGCGCCGACCTGCTGGAGCCGGTCCACGAGCGGCGCGAGTTCACGGGTCCAGGACGCCGTCGGGGCGGTACGGACGATGTCGTCCACGCCCTTGTAGCCGATCCAGACGTTGAGGCCGAGGACCGCGAGGACGACGGCGTACCACTTGCGCGAGCGCGGCACCGTGTACGGCAGGGCGGCGAGCAGCACGACCCCGGCGAAGAGCATCGGCAGCCGTGACACGTTGGACCCGATCTGCGAGTCGAACGCCCAGGTCAGCAGCGTGCCCACCGCGTACACCGCCGCGCCCGTGCGCACCGTGCGCCAGTCCTTCGGGACGAGGAAGAAGACGAGGACCCCGAAGAGGAAGGGGAGCGACGTCGACAGGACCGACATGGGCTGGGTGCCGGAGAACGGGAACAGCCAGGCGGACAGGGCGACGACCAGCACCGGCGTGAGGCCGACGGCGTACGCGCCGGGGCGGCGGCCGTTCAGGAACAGCGCGGCGGCGACCACGCCGAGGAACAGGCCGGCGACCGGGCTGGCCGCGGTGGCGAGCCCGGCGAGCGGCGCGGCCACGGCCGCCTTCGCCCAGCGGTTGTGCCGCAGGTGGTGCGGCCAGCAGAAGACGGCGCCGACCGCGCCGAGCGCGAACATCATGCCGAGACCGAAGGTGACCCGGCCGGACAGCGCGTTGCACAGGAACGCGAAGGCCCCGACGAGCGAGCAGGCCACCGGATTCCGCACGGCCCGCACCCGCACCAGCATCAGCGCCGTCAGGGCGGCCGACACCGTGCCCGCGAGCATCATGGTCGTCCGTACGCCGATGAGCGACATCACGTACGGGGAGACCACGCTGTACGAGACGGGGTGCATCCCGCCGTACCAGGCCAGGTTGTACGCCGAGTCGGGATGGCGGCCGACGAACTCGGCCCAGGCGTCCTGGGCCGCGATGTCCCCGCCGCTGTTTGCGAAGAAGAAGAACCAGAGCAGGTGGACGAGCGCGGCGACGGCCGTCGCGAGGGCGACGGGGTGGCGGGCGAGACGGTCGCGGACGGCAGTGAGCCGGGAAAGGGCGGCGGCCGCCCGGTCCGGCGAGGGGGTGGGTGACGGCCTCGGCGCGGGCGGCGTCCGCGAGGACGGCACGGACGGTGGCGACGATGGTGACGGCTGCGCGGGGAGCAGGACACGCGGACCGGTGCCGCTGACGCTGTCGGCGCCGGTGCTGCTGCTGCCGTCCGCCCGTTTCGGCTCAGCGGTGGTCACTGCGGCTCTCCCCGTCCTTTTTCTGCTGTCCGCCGACGTCCCCCGGCCCGGCCGCGCCTGTCCGCGCCCCCTTGTGCATGTAACAAGACGCCGTCAGGGCACCCTGAGTTGCCCCGGGACGCTAGCACGCGGGCGCCCCGGCCTCCCGGGACGCCCGCGCCGGTCAGCCGATGCGGGTGATCTTGGCTCCGAGACCCGGCTCGCTGAGGTCCTGCTTCAGGGCGACGGGTGCGCTGACCTTGCCCACGCCCTCACCCACGGACACCTGGCCGACGACCGTGCCCGCCCTCGCGGAGTGCGGGATCGCGTTGCCGTTCGGGGCGATCTCGATCTTCACGTCGAGCCCCGACCAGCCGACGGCCTTCAGGTCCTTGGTGGCGACGACCTCGGTGCGGCCGCCGAGGCCGTCGTCGACGTGGCCGACGACATCGCCCTTCTTGACGACCGTGGCGGAGGAGACGGCCTCCTGGGCCGGCGGGATCAGGGCGATGCTGTAGTCGATCGCCTTCTCCAGCTTCTGCCAGAGCTGGGGAGCGTCCTGCGCGCCCATCACTATCCCGATGATCCGGCGGATCTCGCCGTCCACGAGGGCGTTGGCGGACCAGAGCAGGTTGCCGCCGGCCGGGGTGGAGGAGCCGGTCTTGATACCGCCGACGCCGTCCATCAGCAGGGCGCGGTCGTTGTTGTTGCGGATCGTTCCGTCGATGCCCGGGATCTCCGCCTGAGTCATGTTCACGATCTCCCGGAACACGTCGTTCTCCATGACCGCCTTGCCCAGCTTGATCTGGTCCATCGGGGTGGAGACGGTGCTCGACTTGAGACCGCTCGGGTCGGTGTAGGTGCTGTTCGTCATGCCGAGGTCCTTGGCGGCGTCGTTCATCTTCTTGAGGAACGCCTCCTCGGAACCGGCGTCCCAGCGGGCCAGCAGACGGGCCGCGTTGTTCCCCGAGGGGATCATCAGCAGCTGCAGCATCTGCCTCTCCGTGAACTGCTGCCCCTCCTTGATCGGAGCCGTCGACTCGCTCGTCGCCTTCGACTCCTCCTCTGCCTGCTTGTCGACGGTGATCTTCGGGCCGACCTGCTTGCCCGTGAGCGGGTGGTCCCTGAGGATCACGTACGCCGTCATCGTCTTGGCGACGCTCGCGATGGGCGCGGGCTTCTGGGCCCCGTACGTACCCATGCTGCCGACGCCGACGACCTCCACCGCGCCCTGGCCCTCCGAGGGCCACGGGAGCTTCAGCCCGCCGCCCTCGAAGGTGTACGACTCCTCGGCGGTCAGCGCGAGGGTCGGCTCCGGCAGCGGCCGCACAAGCTGTACGACCGCGAAGACGATCAGCAGGAGCAGGACGAGCGGCGTCCAGATCTTGACCCGCCGGACGGCCGTGCGGACCGGCGTCGGGGGCGGCGGCGGGGTGTTCGTCAGCTCGGCGAGCAGGTCGAGCGGCGGCATCGGCTGCTGCCGCGTCCGCTCGGCCTCACCGAGGGACGCGGCGGGCTCCACCGCGGCCGGCAGGGGCCTCGCGGGCGCGGCGGGGCCGGCGGTCATGGCCGGCGCGGGGCGTACGTCGTCCCGGCGCAGCGGTACGAAGGTGCTGGTGCGCTCGGCGTCGGCCTCGAACTCGGGCTCGGGGCGCGGCTGCGGCTTGGCCTTCGCGGGGAGCGAGGGCATCTTGAGCGCGGTGGTGGGCTGGTCCACGGGCGGCCGCCGCAGGGCCTTGAACACCGTCGTCGGCTGATCGACGCGGCCTTCGCTCTTTGCATCCGCACTGCTCGAGGAAACGGGAGCGGGGGTCGGGGCGTCGCCGTCCGCGGGGCCTTCTTCGGCCTCTTCCGCCGGGTCGTCGTCGGCGTCGTCGTCGGCGGCTGCGGCGGCGGCGGCGGTGTCGTCAGCGGTGTCGTCGGCGTCGTCGGCGGCTGCGGACCTGGAGTCGCCGTCCGACGGCTCGTCGGCCGGCGCAGGGGCGGGCGTGGGCTTCTCCGCACCCCGTACGGCGCCGGAGGCCGGGGCCGGGCTGTCGGGGGCCCTGGTGGCGTCCTCCGTGGCCGTGGGGGCGGGCTCCTCTGCGTCGTCGGGCTCCGCGTCGCACGTGTCAGCGGCCACGTCGGCATCGGCGTCCCGGTCGCCCTCAGGGCCGTCGCCCGCGTCGTCGGCGTCGTCCGCACCGGCCCCGCCGCGCTCCGGGGTCACGTCCGCGTCGGCGTCCGCGTCGGCGTCCGCGTCGCCCGTATCCGCAGCGGCCGCCTCGGGCCGGCGTTCCCCGGCGTCCCCGGCGTCTTCCGCGTCCGGCGCGGACCCCTCCGCGGCCCCGTCGGCAGACTCCCCGCCCGGCGCGTCGTCGTCCGCCGTCGCCACCCATGCCGCAACCGCCGCGCGCAGTCGCGTGTCATTGCCCGAGGGGGCGGCGTCGTCGTCCGACGAGGACGAGGACTCGGAGGGGGTGTCGTGGCCGGAACCGGACTCGTGCTCGGCCTGGCGGAACACCGTGAGACGCGGGTCGCGCCCCTCCCGAGCCGTCTCCCCCGACGACCTCCGCTGCTCCGACTTGTCGGGGGACTCGCCCGCCACCGTGCCTCCTCCATGAGTCATGTGCCACGCGCCATGCGTATGTCTTCACGAACGCCGCGAACCGGCGGCAGGCCGCCGGTCCATCGTGTCCGAACCATCTACCAGTGTCCTGTGTGAGCGCTTGGCTCCGGTGCTAGACGAGAACGACATACCTATCGGTTCCCTAACAAAGCACCCAGGTGCTCTCGACAGACCAATGTGAGAGGGGTCACCCTGTCATTCATCCACGCGGGGAGGCATGGATGGGCAGGAGCCGCAGAACACTTCCGGAGGAGCTTCTGCTGCTCGCTCTGGACCCGGCAACGGGTACCACAGCGCAGCCGCAGTCGCTCGACCTCGGCCTGGCCGGGGCACAGCTAGTAGAGCTGGCTCTGGCAGGACGGATAGCCCCAGACGGGGATCGTATCGCCGTGGTGATGCCACGGCCGACCGGAGATCCGACCTTGGACTCCGCACTGGAACTGCTGCGCAGACGCGGCAGCCCGGTCCGGGCCGTCCACTGGATCGGCGGGCCCCGACTGGGGCTGCGCCAGATTTACCTCTCGCATCTGGAGCGGTGCGGCATGGTGCATGCCGTGGCGGGCCAGATGTGCGGAGTGCTGCCGACGACTCGCTACCAGGCGACGGAGACGGCTATCAGCCGGGACATCAGGGCCCGGCTGGACAGTGCGATCCGCACCGGTGTACCGCCGGACCCGCGGACCGCGGCGCTCGCCGCACTGGCCCACGCGGTCGGACTCGGCAAGCACCTGTACCCGGGCAACGAAGGGCGTTCCTCGCGGTCCCGTCTGCGGGACCTCATCAGGCACGACCCCATGGGCGGCCTCGTCGCGCACGCGGTGATGGACGTCCAGAACGGTGCGGCCGCCCAGCCGCGCCGCAACCAGCCGACGGCCCCAAGTGGCCGCCAGCCGGGTCCGGTACCGATGCAGCCGCGGCGCGGCAGCAGCAGCATGGCCGCACGCGTCGCCGCGCACTGAGCGCGGTACCGGCGAAAGCAGCACCGCACCGAAGCAGCACCGAAGCAGCACGGCACCGCCGCAGGACCACGGCGTCACCGCCGTGCGAGCACCACAACCGCACCACCGCCGCGCCGTCGTCCCCCTACGGGCCGGTCCGGGAGCCGCGACACGAACGCGCGGGGCAGCACACGCTGCCCCGCGCGTTCGCGCGTGCTGCCGCGCCCACGGGCCCGCCTCCGCAGCCGCGCGGCCGCCACCCGGCGCAGCCGCCTCGTTCGCGTGTGTGGCCATTTCGCAGCGCGGCGACCACCATTGGTGGCAATCTGCTCAGCAGTAGATACGCACAGCTACCCAGCCGGAGGTGCAGTTTCCGTGGCGTCCAACGTCAATCCCACCGTCAGGAGACGCCGATTGGGGCAGGAGCTGCGCCGGCTCCGGGAGATGAAAGGCATGACGGCCGAGGAGGTGGCGGACCGCCTGCTGGTCTCCCAGTCGAAGATCAGCCGCCTCGAGAACGGCCGTCGCTCCATCAGCCAGCGCGACGTCCGCGATCTGTGCGGGGTGTACGAGGTCGAGGACCACCGGATCGTCGATTCGCTGATGCAGATGGCGAAGGACTCCCGCCAGCAGGGCTGGTGGCACGCCTTCGGCGACATCCCGTACAGCGTCTACATCGGGCTGGAGACCGACGCGGCCAGTCTGCGGGTGTACGAGCCGCAGGTCGTCCCCGGCCTGCTGCAGACGCGGCCGTACGCGGAGGCGCTGATCACCGGTGCGCTGCCGGAGAGCGGGACGAACGACATCGAGAAGCGCGTCAGCGTCCGGCTGCGCCGCCAGGAGCGGATCAGGGACACCGACCATCCCTTGCGGCTGTGGGTGGTCATCGACGAGGCGGCGCTGCGCAGGCAGGTGGGCGACAAGCAGCTGATGCGTGAGCAGCTCGAGCACTTGGTGGAGTTGTCGCACCAGCCCCATGTCACCGTGCAGGTGCTGCCGTTCGAGATGGGCGCGCACCCGGGCATCAACGGGCAGTACGCGATCCTCGAGTTCCCCGACGCGTCCGATTCGAGCGTCGTCTACATCGAGGGCGTGACGAGCGACCTGTATCTGGAGAAGGCCAACGACGTGCAGAAGTACAGCGTCATGTACGAGCATCTGCGCGCCCAGGCGCTGAACGTGGACCAGACCCGGCAGTTCATCGCCGAAATCGCCAAGGTGTACGCCCAGGGAGACCTGGCCTGACTGTGTGGGCGGGAAGGTACACCAGAGGCACCCTGCGGCGGAAGAGTCGCATGGCATAAGCCATCCGGTCGAGTGAACGCCCGCCTCGGGCTCCGCACTTGGCGAGTAGCGTCGATCAAGCCAGCAAGAACGCTGGCTCGGATCACATCACTTGCCGGAAGCGGAGCGAACATGGCAATCCTTCAGGGCGCGACGGAGACCTGGACGAAGTCCTCGTACTCCACCGGAAACGGCGCATGCATCGAGGTCAGGTCCCCCATCGTCCAGGCGGTTTCCGTACGGGACTCCAAAGTCCCCGCGGGACCGACGATCACCTTCGTTCCCGACTCGTGGAACGCGTTCGTGAACGAAGTGGGCGACGGCGCGTTCCAGCTCGGCTGAGCGCGCCACCGCCGCAGCACGTTCGACGACACGAGGGCCCTCTCGACTGGTTCGCCGTCCCGGCCGAGGGGGCTCGGCCATGCCCCCGCGACCGGGCCGCCCCCGCGCCTCCCCGCGACCGGCCGCCTCCCCGCGTCACCGCAGCCGGTCGACGTACCGGTCGGTCCCCGGCACGGTCGGCACGAAGGGCGCCACCAGTTGCACCCGCCCCAGCCCCGCCTCCCCGACGGCCGTGTCCAGCCCCGTGAACGTGTCGTCCCACCGTTCCCTCGGGTCCTGTTCGAGGAACCACAGCAGCGTCAGCCGGGTGTCGACACCCTCGACCTGCTTCACATAGGTCATCCGGTCGCCCGGCAGCGGGGTCGGCCGGAAGACGGTCACCATCGCCGCGCACGAGCCCGCCAGCCTCCCCGGCAGGTGCTTCGCCCGCAGCCACTCCAGCAGTTCGGCCCGCCGCTCGGGCCCGTCGGCGTCGATGACCTCCACCACCAGGCCGGCGTACGGATGGTCCAGCGCGTGGTGGTCGCGCGGGCCGGCCGCGCCGTCGCGGTAGACGGTGGCCTCGTGGTCCTGGAAGGCCGTGAAGACATGGGTCCGCCGCTGGTGGACCCGGCCGTCACGGCCCAGGCGCCTGTTGATGGCGACCGTCCACTTCATATGGTCGTCGTAGCGGCCCTCGGTGATCCAGTAGACCGAGAGGTAGCACCCGGCGGTCACCGGCTGCGCCACCGCCGACGTGGCCGGATAGCGCAGCAGTTGGAGGTCCCGGGTGGCCACCCAGCGGCGTCCGGCGCTGATCCAGGGCATCGCCATGGCGCCCGCGTAGTAGTGGTCGTCCTCGTACCAGCGGTTGTACGCGTACTCGTGGCCCGGATGCGGCTCCACCATCGTGATCAGCGCGTGGCCGGGGCGCACCCCGTACGGGCCGACGGCCGCCAGCTCCGCGTACACCTCGCTGCGCGTGTCCTCGCTCACGGTGCTCCCCTTCCCTCCTCCGCCGGACGGACCTACTCTGACGCTCCGTCAGGTAATCCGCCAGCCTCGGGAGGCGCCGGATGCTGCTCCAGGGCAGAACCGTCATCGTGTCCGGCGTCGGCGCCGGGCTCGGGCACCAGGTCGCGGCGGCGGTCGTCGAGGACGGGGGCAACGCCGTGCTGGGCGCGCGTACGGAGGCGCGACTGGCCGAATCGGCCCACGCGGTCGACCCCGGTGGCGCGCGCACCGCGTACCGGGTCGCCGACATCACCGACGAGGCGCAGTGCGAGGCCCTGGCGGCGCTCGCGCTGGCGCGCTTCGGGCGCATCGACGCGGTGGTGCACGTCGCCGCCTCGGACCGCTGCTTCGGGGGCCTCCAGGACGCGGACTTCGCGGTCTGGCAGGGCGTCCTGGACATCAATCTGCTCGGCACGCTGAGGATGACGCGCGCCTGCCTGCCGGCACTCAGGGAGCGCGGCGGCTCGGTGGTCTTCATCGGCACGCAGTCGGCGGTGGCCGCGCCCTCACAGGTGCGGCAGGCGGCCTACGCGGCGTCCAAGGGCGCGCTCACGTCGGCGATGTACTCCCTGGCGCGGGAGCTCGGCCCCGACCGGATCCGGGTGAACACCGTGCTGCCGGGCTGGATGTGGGGCCCGCCGGTGCAGGCGTACGTGCGGTCCGCCGCCCGCGCCGAGGGGGCGCCGGAGGACGAGGTGCTCGGCCGGCTCACGCGGCGGATGGCGCTGCCGGAACTCGCCACGGACCGGGACGTGGCCGAGGCGGCCGTGTTCCTCGCCTCCGACCGCGCCCGCGCGATCACGGGTCAGTCGCTTCTCGTCAACGCGGGTGAGCTCATGAGGTGACAGGCGCTCCCGACGCGACACGGCCGCACCGGCACTCGTCCGGCGCGGCCGTTTTCCTGCCTTTCGGGCGGTCATGTATCTGAATCAGGGTCAACTGACAGAACAATTTTACTCCGCCTTGACCTGCAAACGCGTTGTTCTGTCGCCCCGTCGGGCCGGAACATGAACCGCGTTCATCATACGGACCGACCACCCGGATCCCCTGGAGGGGACATGAACAGTCTCGACTGGGCCGTGCTCATCGGCTACTTCGGTGTGATGGTCGCGATCGGCGTCTGGTCCCACAAGCGGGTCGAGAACGTCAGCGACTTCTTCACCGCCGGCGGCAGGATGCCCTGGTGGCTGTCCGGCATCTCCCACCACATGTCGGGCTACAGCGCGGTGATGTTCACCGGATACGCGGCCATCGCCTACACCTACGGCGTCACCTCGTACGTCACCTGGTCCTTCCCCATCGCGATCGGCATCGCGATCGGCGCCAAGCTCTTCGCGCCGCGGCTCAACCGGGTGCGGTCGCGGCTGCACGTCGCCTCACCGCTCGAATACCTCAAGAACCGCTACAACCTGCCCACTCAGCAGGCGCTCGCCTGGTCCGGCGTCCTGCTGAAGATCGTCGACGTCGGCGCGAAGTGGGCTGCCATCGCCACGCTTCTCTCCGTCTTCACCGGCGTCTCCCTCAACATGGGCATCCTGATCACCGGCGCCGTCACCGCCGTCTACTGCACCGTCGGCGGGCTGTGGGCCGACGCCCTCACCGAACTCGGCCAGTTCATCATCCAGTTCGTCGCCGGCATCGCGATGCTCGTCGCCGTCATGGCCGAACTGGGCGGCTTCAGCAGCCTGTGGACCGTGTGGGACGAGCCCGAACTCGCCGGTCACGCGGAGCCGCTGGCCGGCCCGTACATGATGGTGTTCCTGGTCGCGTACCTCTTCATCAAGACCTTCGAGTACAACGGCGGCATGTGGAACCAGGCGCAGCGCTACATGGCCACCGACTCCGCCGAGTCCGCGCGGCGCTCCGGGGTCCTGTCCGCGGTGCTGTGGCTGGTCTGGCCGGCCGTGCTGTTCTTCCCGATGTGGGTCGCCCCGCTGCTCATCGACACCGACACCCCCTCCGACAGCTACGCGCTGATGGCGGAGCAGCTGCTGCCGCACGGTCTGCTGGGCCTGGTCATCGTCGGCTTCTTCTCCCACACGATGGCCATGTGCTCCTCCGACGCCAACGCCATCGCCGCGGTCGTCACCCGCGACATCATGCCCGCGCTGTCCCGCAAGGCCCGCGAGTGGGACACCCGGCTGGGGCTGCTCGCCGCCCGCTGGACCACGCTGCTCTTCCTCGGCCTGTCGATGGCGATCGCGACCCAGGTCAACTCGCCGTTCTTCGGCGACATCATCACCGTCGTCATCAAGTGGGTGGCGGGCCTGATGGGTCCGATCGCGATCCCGTTGATGCTGGGCCTGCTGCCCTGGTTCCGCAAGAGCGGGCCCACCGCGGCGCTGCTCAGCTGGGGCGTCGGCCTGGTCACCTTCTGGCTGGTCAACTACCCGGTCCACTGGGCCGTCGAGGGCGGGGTGCCGCTGCAGTACCAGGTGTCCGTGCCGCTCGTGGTGTCGCTCGTCCTCTACGTGGTGGTCGGCTGGATCAAGCCGGAGGACACCCCGGAGCGCGACGAGGTCCTGGCGAAGATCAACGGCGACGACACCGGCGACTTCGGCGCGGCGGCCGTGGTCCCGGCCCCGCCCGCCCGGGAGACCACGGGCAGCTGACGCGGGGCCCGGGGGGCCGGGCGCGGGCGGTCGTCCGGCCTGCGGGACGGCCGCCCGCCCCTCGGGCTTTACGTCAGCTCCGCCGCCCCGCGCGGATACCGCTGCAGCCAGCCCGGGGCCGTCGCCGTCGGGCTGTGCAGCGCCGGCCCCTGGGTCATCTCCATCGCGAAGTCGTCCGCGATCTCCAGCAGCGTCGGACGCCCCTCCAGCTCGCACAGCCACGCCGGCGGCAGCGCCGTCTCCCCGTGCAGCACCCCCAGCAGCGCGCCGCAGACCGCGCCCGTCGCCTCGGACGGGCCGTCGTGGTTGACGGCCAGCCGCAGCCCGTGCCGGATGTCCTCGCCGACGAGGGCGCAGTAGACGGCGACGGCGAGGGCGTCCTCCGCGACGTGGCCCTCGCCGAGGGAGGCCACCCGCGCCGGGCTCGGGATGCCCTGCCGTACGGCTCCGAGCGCCTGCTTGAGCGCGTCCGTCACGGGCTGGTGCCCCGGCCGGGAGGCCAGCTGCACCAGCGCCCGCTGCACCGAGCCGTCCAGCGTCTCCCCGCGGGCCAGCCCGTGCACAATGACGGCGAACGCGCCCGCCGACAGATACGCGGTCGGATGCCCGTGCGTCTGCGCCGCGCACTCGACGGCGAGCTGGCACACCAGCTGCGGCTCCCAGCCCACCAGCAGGCCGAACGGCGCCGAACGCACCAGCGCCCCCGCGTCCCGCGCCGCCGGGTTCTTCGGGGCCTGCAAGGTGCCCATGCTGTCGTCGGCGAGACCGGTGAGCGTGTCGGGCGAGGGGTTGCGCCGGCTGTAGAGCCACTCCTCGCGGGCGAGCCAGCCGTTGTCCTTGCGGCGCTCGTCGGGCCCCCAGTCGCGCTGGGTCGCCGCCCACCGCAGATACGCGCGGTGCACATCGGTCGGCGGATGCCAGGCCCCGGTGTCGCGCCGGACCTGCGCCCGGATCAGCCCGTCGACGGTGAAGAGCGTGAGCTGCGTGGCGGCCGTGACCGCGCCCCGGCGGCCGTTGAGCGGCGTGAGGTCGGTCAGCCCGTCCGGCCCGTGGGCGGCGCGGATCTCGTCCAGGGTGAGTCCGCCGACCCCGGCGCCGAGCGCGTCGCCGACGGCGCCCCCGAGCAGCGCCCCGCGCACCCTCGCACGGAAGTCCTGCTGCTCGGCACGGCCCCACACTCCTGCGGCTGCTGCGCTCACCGCGCTCCTCCCCCCGACGTCGTCGCACGAACACTGCCCGGCGCAGCACTGTAATCGAACGGCCGTGGCGGCTTCAGGGGCGCTCGGCGGCCCCGTCCGTCACCTCGCGGGGTAAGGACGGGTATGTCGCCGGACGTGAGCCGCTGCCGCCTACCGCCTGATTCGTCCGCGCCGGGCACGCAGCCGTTCGACCACGCGGGTCACTCCGGCAGCAGCGGCAGCAGTTCCGGCAGATGCCCGTCGGACGCGCTCGCCGCCCGCTGCCGGTCGGCCGGGACCTCGCCGTACAGGGTCGTACGCGGCTTCGCCGGACGCCCGGCCGCCTCGGCGATCGCGGTGAGGTCGCGGACGGAGCGGTACGAGCCGTAACCGGAGCCCGCCATCCGGGAGATGGTCTCCTCCATCAGCGTGCCGCCGAGGTCGTTCGCCCCGGAGCGGAGCATCTCCGCCGCGCCCTCCGCGCCGAGCTTGACCCAGCTCGTCTGGATGTTGGTGATGTGCGGGTGGAGGAGCAGGCGGGCCATCGCGGTGACCGCCCTGTTGTCGCGGACGGTCGGGCCCGGCCGGGCGATGCCCGCCAGATAGACGGGCGCGTTGGTGTGGATGAAGGGGAGCGTCACGAACTCGGTGAAGCCACCGGTCTCCTGCTGGATCCGGGCGAGGGTGCGGAAGTGGCCGAGCCAGTGCCGGGGCTGGTCCACATGCCCGTACATCATCGTGGACGAGGACCGGATGCCCAGCTCGTGCGCGGTCCTCACCACCTCGATCCAGTCGGCGGTGGGCAGCTTGCCCTTGGTGAGGATCCAGCGGACCTCGTCGTCGAGGATCTCCGCGGCGGTGCCGGGAATCGAGTCCAGCCCGGCCTCCTTGGCCGCCGTCAGCCACTCGCGGACGGACATGTTGGTACGGCTGGCCCCGTTGACGACCTCCATCGGCGAGAAGGCGTGCACATGCATGCCCGGCACCCGCTCCTTGACGGCCCGCGCGATGTCGAAGTACGCGGTGCCCGGCAGGTCGGGGTGGATGCCGCCCTGCATGCACACCTCGACCGCGCCGACGTCCCACGCCTGCTCCGCCCGGTCCGCGACCTGACCGAGCGACAGCGTGTAGGCGTCTGCGTCCGTACGCCGCTGGGCGAAGGCGCAGAAACGGCAGCCGGTGTAGCAGACGTTGGTGAAGTTGATGTTCCGCGTGACGATGTACGTCACGTCGTCGCCGACGACGTCGCGGCGCAGCTCGTCGGCGATCCGGGTCAGCGCGTCCAGGGCGGGGCCGTCGGCGTGCAGCAGGGCCAGCGCCTCGTCGTCCGTCAGCCTGGTCGGGTCGTCGGCGGCCGTGGCCAGTGCGGACCTCACGTCCGTGTCGATGCGCTGCGGCACCATGCCGGGCACGGCGGCCTCCCGCAGCGCGTCCCAGTCCCCGTAGACGTGGTCGAAGTCGTCGCGGCGGTCATGGGTGCGGCCGTCGGTGTCGATGGTCCGGTGCAGATCCGTGCGGCCGGTGGCGGTGAAGCCCTCGTCGGGCTCCTGCCACGGCAGCCCCGCGGGGAGGGCGTCGCTCTTCGCGAGACCGGTCTCCTCGTCGGCCAGCGCCCGGACGTGCGGGACCAGCCGCGGGTCGAGCCACGGCTCGCCGCGCCGTACGAACTCCGGGTACACGCAGAGCCGTTCGCGCAGCTCGAACCCCTCGGCGGCGGACCGCGCCGCGAGCTCGTCGATCTGCGGCCACGGCCGCTCGGGGTTGACGTGGTCGGGGGTCAGCGGCGACACGCCGCCCCAGTCGTCGATCCCGGCGCGGATGAGCCGGGCGTACTCGGCGTCGACCAGGTTCGGCGGGGCCTGGAGGCACGCGGAGGGCCCCATGATGTGCCGGGCGACGGCGACGGTGGCGACCAGCTCGTCCACCTCGGCGTCCGGCATACCGCGCATGGCCGTGTCCGGCTTGGCGCGGAAGTTCTGCAGGATCAGCTCCTGGATGCCGTGGTAGGCGCGGGAGACGCGGCGCAGCGCGAACAGCGACTCGGCCCGCTCCTCGTACGTCTCCCCGATCCCGATCAGCAGCCCGCTCGTGAACGGCACGGAGCTGCGCCCCGCGTCCTCCAGCACCCGCAGCCGCACGGCCGGTTCCTTGTCGGGCGAGCCGTGGTGCGGGCCGCCCGGCTCCGACCACAGCCGGGTCGCGGTCGTCTCCAGCATCATGCCCATGGACGGCGCGACGGGCTTCAGCCGCTGGAAGTCCGTCCAGGACATGACCCCCGGGTTGAGGTGGGGCAGCAGCCCGGTCTCCTCCAGGATCCGGATCGACATGGCCCGCACATACGCGATCGTGTCGTCGTACCCGTGCGAGTCCAGCCACTCACGGGCCTCCGGCCAGCGGTCCTCCGGCTTGTCGCCGAGCGTGATCAGCGCTTCCTTGCAGCCCGTCTCGGCGCCGCGCCGGGCGATCTCCAGCACCTCGTCCGGCGACATGAACATCCCATGACCGGCCCGGCGCAGCTTGCCCGGGACGGTCGCGAAGGTGCAGTAGTGGCACTTGTCCCGACACAGTCGGGTGAGCGGCACGAACACGCTCTTCGAGTACGTGATCACCCCGGCGCGCCCCGCGGCCTCGAGCCCCGCGTCCCGCACACGCGCGGCGGACGCCGTCAGGTCCTCCAGGTCCGCGCCCCGCGCCTGCAACAGCACCGCGGCCTCCGCCACATCGAGCGCGACCCCGTCCCTGGCCCGCTTCAGCGCACGCCGCATCGCGTTCTCGGTGGGCCGTACTGAACTGGGTCCGCCCTGGTGATCGGTCATGCGTCGAGCATACGAGCGGCCCCGGCCGACCCCGCCCGGCCCCGCCCGCGTGGCCGAGACCGCCCCCTTGCGTCCTGCCGCACGGGTCCGTCACCCGGCCGGCCGCCAGAGCATCGTGAGCGGGCCGGTGATCGGCCCCAGCCCCTGGCCGCGGCTGCGTCGTACGGGCAGGGGGCGGTCGGGCATCAGGATGATGCCGCTCTCGGTGCGAAAGCCGATCCGTGTGGCCGGCATGGCCCATCCGGACTGTTCGAAGATCAGTGCGAGGGTCGTCTGCACCTGCAGGTCCGCGAAGCCCGCACCGGGGCAGCGCCGCTTCCCGAGCCCGAAGGGCAGGAAGGCATACGGCGAGGGCCGGACACCTGCCCAGCGCTCCGGGACGAAACGGTCGGGATCGGTGAAGACCTCCGGGTTGCGGTGCTCCAGCAAGGGCGAGACGAACGCCACGGTGTTCGCAGGTGCGCCCGTGTTCGCGGATGCACCGTTCGAGTCGCCCAGGCGGACGTCGCTGCGTGCCCGGCGCGGGAGCGAGATGGCCACCGGCGGCAGTATCCGTTGTGTCTCCTTGACGACGGCCTCCAGGCCGTGGGGCACGAGGTCCGGCCGGCTCATGGACGTCAGCGTCGACCAGATCATGGCGCTCGCCGTCGTCTCGTAGCCGGCCGCGAACAGGCCGTGGAGCTCGCCGGCGATCTCGGCGGTGGTGAGGCGGTCACCCGTCTCGTCGACCGTGTGGCACAGCATCGACAGTGCGTCCCGCGACGGCGGCTCGAGCCGCCGACGCTCGATGAGGCCGGCCAGGGCCAGGTAGGTGCGCTCGACCCGGCCTGCCCAACGTCCGTAGGGTGTCCACGGTCTGAACGACCGGAACAGGATCACGGCGGGGTTGAACATGGAGTTCAGCAGCCTGGTGACATCGCCGGCCAGCCGCAGGTTCTCAGGGGTGGGGAGCACGCCCAGCAGGCAGACGAGCATGTTGACCCGCGCGATGCGACGGCACTCCGTCACCAGATCGAACGTGCCTGCCTCGGGGTCGGCGAATTGGGACGTGGCGAACGTGTCCGTGAAGACGGCGCGGTAGGTCTCCATCAGACTGCCGTGGAACGCGGGGGCGGTCAGTTTGCGGCGTCGGCGGTGGTCGGCTCCGTTGGCGGTGAGGACCGTCTCGAACATGCCGGACCACACCTGTCCCGCGGGCAGGGAGAAGATGCCCCCGTCGGCCCGGGGGAAGGTCTCGGTGTCGGTGAAGAACCTCTTCACCGCTTCCTGGCCGCGGCCGACCACGAGAGCACCGTTGCGACCGCTGAGGGGAACGAAACCTTCGCCGGCCAGCGGCGCGATGTGCCGCAGGAGGTAGCGGGCCGGGTTGCGCAGAAACCTGGAGTAGTTGACCAGGCGGGGGCCGGACGGTCCGGTGACCGCGGTACGAAGCGAGGTGTCGAGCATGCGTTCCATCAGCACTCCGGAATCTGTTGCCGATCACGGTGCCGAGCTCGGGCCGGGTCGAGCCGTGCCTGGCGCGGCTTCGTCAGCGTGACCGGGGAACGTGCCGGGACGAAAGGACAGTTGTCCCTCCTTGCCGGACACCGGTGTGCCAGCATCGTCGGAACCGACCCGGTCGGGCCGGATCAGCTGGTACGACCGCGAAGAGCGGCTGTCACGTCCGGGGCGGTGCTTTGGTTACCGACGCAGAGATCCGTCGTCTGGCGGACCGCGAGCAACTGACCAGCACAACCATCAAGTACATGGTCGGCAACCTCGAATGGTCCGGACCCGTGTTCCAGTCGATGACCTTGTTCGTCAGCTCGATCTTCGATTCGTACCGGGGAAACGGCAATACGGTCGTGGCGATCCTGGCAGTGGCCCACCTGGGGCTCGCTCCGCTCTTCTTCGTCGGATACGGCCCGCTCGCCCGCGGCGGCCGGTGGGCCCTGGCGTACCCCGCGCAGGCCCTGCTCATGAACGGCCTCCTCATGGGCATGTCGGAACCGGGGGCGTACGGCAGCTCGATCCTGTGCGTGCCCGGATGCAACTACTCCGCTCCGATGTGGCTCTTCCTCGCCTACTACCCCTGGCCGCCGCCGGACGTCGTCCGCCGGCGGCGCGTCGTCGAATGGGCGGCGCTCACCGGCTACTTCCTGATCTTCCTGCTGCTGGTGTACGCCAACAACGGCGTTGTCCGCGGACCGCATGTCCTGTCGGCCGGGATATCGGCCATGTGGCTGTCCGTCGGCTACATCCTCGGCATGGCGATCAGCAAAATGTGCGTGGCCGCCGCGGAGAAGCAGATAGAGGTCCAGCAGCAGAACTTCGGCGAGTTCTTCGACTTCCTCCACTCCCACGTGAAGTCGGGCATCGCATCCATCCGCGCCGACGTCGACGACCCGCCCCGGGTCCAGGAGAAGCTCAACGAACTCGAGCAGGCGGTCAGCAACTACCGCGTGGAACTGCTCCTGACGCGAGACCAGGTGCCCCTGGCGGCACTGCTCAGCGAACGCGTCCGCACGTTCTCCGGAGTACTGCGCATTGGCTCCACCCCGCGCGTCGGGCCCGCCTCCGTGGCCCGGCCGATCGCCATCCTCGTCGGGCGTGCCCTGGGCGACCTGCTGTCCAACTCGGCCAAGCACGGTGCGACGGCCGTCGACATCGCCTGCGACATCAGCCGCGGTCTGATCTCGGTAGAAGTCGCCGACGACGGACCGGGACTTCCCGAGGGCGTCCTGGACGACGAGGCGCGCAGCCTGAACCACCTCCGCGGAGCCGCCAGAGCCCTCGGCGGCGAACTGACCGCACATGCCCACACCGACCGGACCGGCACGGTCATGCGACTGAACATCCCACTGCGCACCAAGAAGGCGACAACATGAAACAGGGATTACGGATCCTCCTCGTGGAGGACTCCGACCTCCTCGCGGGCGCCGTGAGCAGGGAACTCGACCGCGAGTACGGTCACACGGTCGTCACCGTGCACGACCCGCTCAACCTGGACGCCCTCCTGGCCACCGAGCGTTTCGACGTGGCCATCGTCGATCTGCTCTATGAGCACCTGAACAGAGCCTTCGACACCCTCAGGCTGTCCGGACGGCTCTCGGTCCGGCGCGACACCCTGCTGATCAGCGGACTGACCGCGATCCGCACTCTCCACGCCCGCACACCCGCGATCCCGACGGTGGTCTGGACGTCCGGCGAGGCCAACAGGCGGCTCCATCTCCTGTACGCCTATCAGAACCTCGGCGTACGCAGCTACTGCTCCAAGAGCCCGGGAACCGGACGACTGGACGTCCTGGAGAGGACCGTGCGGGAAGCCGCCCTCGGGCGCCCGTACGTCGACCCGGTCCTCAATCCCTACCTGCCGGCCGACAACGCCCGCACCACCAGCGGCATCCTGCTGCGCGAGGAGAACAAGAGAGCCATCTGGCGGGCCGTCGCCCTGGGCGCGGCCGCCCGGGAGGAGATCGGACGGCTGACCGGCTACGCCCCGCGGACGGTCGGCAGGCTCATTCCCGAAATGTACGAGGGCCTCAGGGAATTCGACGTCGGACTGGTGGAGAGCCGCACGCCCTTCGTCGACCTGGTCCGCTATGTCGCGAGCAACTGGCAGTTCTTCCTGGACGAGGCCGTCCGGGTCGAATACCCCTAGGAACACGCGCCGCCGAGGCCGGGCCTCCGTGGCGCAGAAGGGACATCTGTCCTGGCTCCGGCCGGGCTGTGATCGGCACCCTGTCCATGTGCCTTCCTCACCGACTCCCCGCCCGACGCACTACGTCCACCTGCGGATTCGGTCAGGACACATGTGTCCGTTCACGCCAAGGAGTCACACAGTGAAGCTTCCTGATCTCACACGTCAGCTGTCCCGCCCGGCCCGAGCGGCCGGTGACCGGATGCGCCGCATGGCGTCCTGGTCGGCGCGACGCCGCGGCATCGTGGCGCACCAGTTCCTGCGCGGCGTGTCCTACGGGGCGGGGACCTCGGTGGTCGCGGTCGTCGTGTGGTGGTTTCGTGCCAGGCACGGTGGCTGACCACCAGACGCCCGGAGACCGTCACCCAGGGGGACGGTCTCCTCGGTCGTGCAGCGGGCGTCGGCTGCCGCGGGACACAGCGACGCGCGGCACACCGGTCCCGCTACAGATACTGCGCGTAGTCGTCCAGCGCCCGCAGGACCGCCGCCTTGTCGCCCGGCGGGAGTTGGAGCACCACCTCGTCGATGCCCTGGTCCGCGTAGTGCGTCAGCTTCCCCGCTGACGGCCGGACCGCGTACGGGACGATCTGGAGGGACTTCGGGTCGCGGCCCGCCTCTTCCCAGGCGGTGCGGAGGAGCGGGACGGAGTCCTGGAGGCCGCGGCCGCCGATCGGCATCCAGCCGGCGGCGTACTCCGTGATGTGGGCGAACAGCTTGGGGCCGGCCGCGCCGCCGACCAGGACGCGCGGGGTGCCGCCGGCCGGTTTCGGGTGGGCGTAGGAGGCGCGGACGGACGCGAAGTCGCCCGTGTACGCGGCCGGTTCCGGGGACCACAGGGCGCGCATCACGCGCATCCGGTCGAGGACGAGGTCCCGGCGCGAGGCCCAGTCGACGCCGTGGTCGGCCGCCTCCTCCACGTTCCAGCCGAAGCCGACGCCCAGCGTGAAGCGCCCGCCGGAGACGTGGTCCAGGGTCGCGACCTGCTTCGCCAGCACGATCGGGTCGTGCTGGGCGACGAGAGTGATGCCCGTGCCGAGGGTGAGCCGTTCGGTGACGGTCGCGGCCTGCGCGAGGGCCACGAACGGGTCCAGGGTGCGGCCGTACTCGGGCGGGAGGTCGCCGCCCGCGGCGTACGGGGTGGTGCGCTCCACCGGGATGTGCGTGTGCTCCGGGAGGAAGAGGCCGGCGAAGCCGCGCTGTTCCAGTTCGCGGGCGAGCCGTACCGGATCGATCGTCTCGTCGGTGAGGAAGATGGTCGTCGAGATCCGCATGCGCTCAACGTATGCCGTACGTACGGCCCTCGTCGCCGGTCATGACCGCGTCGTCCCCCGACCCCCTTCCCTTGGCCGCCCGTTCACGGCTCAATACCAGGGTTCGACTGCGAACCGGCATCACTCCTGTCCTTCTTCGACACCCTTGTCCTTCGCCGCGACGGGTGGCCGGCGCGGCGGGCACGCCGGGATCGGGGAGCGGCTGCGCGTGGCGGACGACGACCCGGTGACGGTACGGCTCGACGTCACGGGCGCCCCGGGCTGCACGGTCCGGTTCGTGACCGACCAGGGCGTGCTGCACACGGCGGCGCTGCCGGGCAGCGGCAACGGCACGGTGGAGTGGCGTACGACCGCGCAGTACGCGGGCTACGTACGGGCCGAGGTGCGGCACGCGCCCGTCCTGCCACCGCTGCCGGGCCCGCTCGCGGCGTTCACCAACCCGGTGTTTCTGGGGCGTTGACGCGCACGGCGCCCGGAAAGCCGGTGCGGTCGGTGCGGTTGGTCCCCTACGCTCCGGCCATGGGATCACTTGTTCGCCACATCACGATCGACTGCGCCGACGCCTTCCGGCTGGGCACGTTCTGGGCCGCGGTACTGGACGCCGAGCTCTCCGAAGAGGACGCCCCCGGCGACCCCGAGGCCCTGGTCGAGTCGAAGGGCGGGACACTGCTGTTCGTCACCGTCCCGGAGCCGAAGACGCTGAAGAACCGGATCCATCTGGACGTCGTGCCGACGGACCGCACCCGTGACGAGGAGGTGGCGCGCCTGCTGGCGCTGGGGGCGACCCTGGTCGCCGACCACCGACTCCCGGACGGCAGGGGCTGGGTGACGCTCTCGGACCTGGAGGGCAACGAGTTCTGCGTGGAGCGGAGCGAGGCGGAACGCGCGGCGTGAGCCCCGGACCCCCCGGCCACTGCCTGCGATCGCCACGGGCCCCGAAACCCGGTCCTACCTCTGGTCCCTGCCGACCGGGAAGAGCGGGGTCCACGGCAGCGCCGTACGCCATGTGCCGCCGTCGCGCATCCAGTCGCCGATGACCCTGGCCACCGGCTCCGGGCCGATGATGTCGCCCTGGGACGGCACATGCGCCTCGAAGTGCAGGTGGTCGCCGCCCTCGCGGTACTCGACCTGATAACTGAAGTCGTCGTTCAGATACACCTGCATGAAGTGCTGGTCCACCGGCTCCCTGTCGGTCCGCTCGACGATCACGAACGGGTGCGACAGATTCATCTCGGCGAGCAGGTCGTGGACGGCCACGTCCGACGGGTCGTCGACGGACTTCCCGCCGGCTTCGGTGGCACGGATCAGGGGCTTGGTCATACGGGCGACTGTAGGGCCGGGGTCGGACATTCGGCGTCGCCAGGAGGCCCGGCCTGCGGCGCACGGCGCGCGCCACAGGCCGGGCACCGGGCCGATCAGTCCGCCAGTTCCAGTGCCGGGGTCTCCTTCGTGAGGACCTCGCCCCGGAAGAACGCCGGGCTGCGGCGCTGCATCACGATCATCAGGACGACGCCGAGCAGGAGCAGTCCGACGCCGATGACGAAGACCGAGCCCATGCCGAGGACGGAGGAGCCGGAGCCGTACGCCGGGTCCCACATGTCGAAGAGCGTCTTGCCGAAGACGGCGGTGAGCATCAGGCCGCCGACGCCGGGCAGCACACCCTTGAAGAACAGGTTGGCGGTCGACCGGCGCAGCTCGTTGCGGAAGAACCAGACGCAGGCGAAGGCCGTGATCGAGTAGTAGAAGCAGATCATCAGGCCGAGGGCGTAGATGGTGTCGACGAGGACGTTCTCGCTCACCAGGCTCATCACGGTGTAGAAGACGCCGGTGGCGACGCCCGCGGCCACGGTCGCGAGACCGGGGGTCTTGAAGCGCGGGTGGACCTTGGCGAACGCCTTCGGCATGGCGTCGTACGCGCTCATCGCGAGAGCGGTGCGGGCGACCGGGATGAAGGTGGTCTGCAGGCTCGCCGCGGCGGACGCGAGGACCGCGGTGAAGAGCAGGATGCCCAGCCCCGAGCCCATGACCGGGTCGGCCAGGACGGCGAACACGTTGTCGGAGGTGTCCGGGTTGCCGAGGCCGGTGCCCTGCTCGCCGATCCCGGCGTACATCTGCACGGCGATGGCGACCATCAGGTACGAGGCGACGATGACGACCATGGCGAGCATGGCGGAGCGGCCGGGGGTGCGGGCGCTGCCGACGCTCTCCTCGTTGATGGACAGGCAGGCGTCCCAGCCCCAGTAGATGAAGATCGAGAGCGAGAGCCCGGCGGTGAAGGCGGAGAAGGACTCGACGCTGAAGGGGTTCATCCAGGACAGGGAGAAGTCGAGGGAGCCGGCCACCTCGTCGGACTTCATGACGGCCATGGCCGCGAAGACGACGATGACGGCGAGCTGGAGGCCGACCAGGGCGTACTGGACCCACTTGGTCGCGGTGATGCCGCGGTAGCTGATGGCCGTGGCCACCGCGATGAACGCGAGCGTGGTGAGGATGTGGACGGCCTTGTTGCCGTCGAGGGCGGCGACGCTGCCGCTGCCCGTGATCTCCCCGGCGGTGAGCCAGAAGAACGACGTGGCGACGCCGGCGAGGTTGGAGAGGACCACGACGGTGGCCACCAGCAGGCCCCAGCCGCACATCCAGCCGATGCGGGGCCCGAAGGCCTTCACCGACCAGGTGAAGGAGGTGCCGCAGTCCGGGACGGCCTTGTTGAGCTCGCGGTACGCGAAGGCCACGAGCAGCATCGGCAGGAAGCCCGCCAGGAAGATCGCGGGCATCTGGAGCCCGACTTCCGAGACGGTCGGGCCCAGGGTGGAGGTCAGGCAGTAAACGGGGGCGACTGTCGAGACGCCGATGACGGCTCCGCCCATCAGGCCGACGGAGTTACCGCCGAGGCCCTTGGTGCGGACGCCCCCGTCGGGGGCGCTCCGTACCGTGTCTCCGGCCTGTGGCCGCGCATCGAGCTGAGTCATGAGGAGGACGTTAGGTGCTGCGGTTTCCACATCCGGAAGATCGAAGTCCGGATAACGGGACGGTGCCGAGAGTTCGATTCCAAGGCAAGATCAGCCATCTCGCGCCTACTTGCAAGCCGTACGACCGCCATCGACAGTACATCACGAGGCCGACGGCCCCCTTATCCGATATGCGAGAACCGCAGCGACGTCCGTTTTGTCCGTTTTCAAATTTTCCCGTCTCATTTTCCGCACAGTCGCCGCACGGGCCCGCCGGCCGGCCCCTCAAACGGCCCCTCAGCCCGCCCAGACCACCGACTGGAGCTCGCTGTACGCGTGCATCGCGTACGAGCCGACGTCCCGGCCCACGCCGCTGCGCCGGAAGCCGCCGAACGGCGCCTCCATGTTCCTGCCGACCGTGTTCACCCCCACCCCGCCCGCCCGCAGCCGCCCGGCGACCCGGAAGGCACGGGCCGAGTCGCCGGAGAAGACGTAGTCGATGAGGCCGTAGTCGCTGTCGCCCGCCAGCGCGACGCCCTCGTCCTCGTCGTCGAAGGGCAGGACGACCACCACCGGCCCGAAGATCTCCTCCCGCACGATCCGCATGTCCTTCGCGCAGTCGGCGAACAGGGCCGGAGCCACATAGAAGCCCTTGTCGTACGCGGGGCGCCCGCCGCCCGTCACCAGGCGCGCCCCCTCCTTGCGGCCCAGCTCGACGTACGACTCCACCCGGTCGCGGTGCGCCGCCGAGATCACCGGGCCGACGACCGTCGTGGGGGCGGCCGGGTCACCGATCCGCAGGGCGCGCGCGTAGGCGGCGAGGTTCTCGACCAGCCGGTCGTACACCCCGCGCTGAGCGATCACCCGGGTCGGGGCCGTACAGATCTGGCCGCTGTAGAAGGAGAACGTCGTACCGATCCCGCGCACCGCCGCGCCGAGGTCCGCGTCGTCGAAGACCAGCGCCGCGCCCTTGCCGCCGAGCTCCATCAGCTGGCGCTTCATCGAACGGCCACAGACCTCCGCGATCCGCTGCCCGACCGCCGTGGAGCCGGTGAAGCTGACCATGTCGACGTCCCCCGACGCCACGGCCGCCTCCCCGACGGCCGGCGCGGAGCCGGTGACCACGTTGACCGTGCCGGGCGGGGCGCCGGCCTCCTGAAGGGCCTCGGCCATCCGGTACACGGACAGCGGGTCCTGCGGGGCCGGCTTCACGACCACCGTGTTGCCCATCGCCAGCGCGGGCGCGACCTTGCCCGCCGGGTTGGCCCACGGATTGTTGTACGAGGTGACGCAGGTGACCACGCCCACCGGGCGGCGTACGGCGACGGCCCCGAGGACGCCGCCCTTCCCCATCGGGCCCGCCGCGGCGACCTGCGGGGGCAGCGCCTGCTCGACCGGCTCCAGCGCGCCCCTGGCGTAGCGCCGGAAGCGCGCCGCGGCGACCCCGACCTGCATGGCGCGCGCGGTCGCCGTCGTCGCGCCGCTCTCGGCGCGCGCCAGCTCCGTGTGCGCCTCCAGGTCGCGCTGCACGAGGGACGCCGCCCGGTCCAGGATCGCGGCGCGCTCCTCCGGCCTCGTACGGGACCAGGCGGCGAACGCCTCCCGGGCGGCGGCCGCCGCGTCCAGGACCTGGGCGCGGCTCGCCTCCGGGGCGATACCGACGACCTGCTCCGTGGCCGGGTCGATCACCTCGTAGTGGCCCTCGTCCGGCTCGACCCACTCACCGCCGATGAACAGCCGCTCCTTCACCGGGTCGACACCGTCCTCGTGTCCCGGCCGGAACGGAGCACCCTGCCCGGTACGGCGCCGGTGACCTCGTCGTCCCGTATCGCCTCCACGCCGTTGACGCGGACCGACACGACGCCGACCGCCTTCGCGTCCAGCCGCGGGCTCCTCCCCGGCAGATCGTGCACCAGCGTCGCCGGGCCGGCGTCGATCCGCTCCGGGTCGAAGAGGACGAGGTCCGCGTGGTGGCCCTCGGCGATCCGGCCCCGGTCGCGCAGACCGAAGAGGCGCGCCGGGTCGTCGGTCAGCATCTTCACCGCCGCCTCCAGCCCGGCCAGCTTCCGGCCGCGCAGACAGTCGCCGAGGAACCGGGTCGTGTACGGGGCGCCGCACATCCGGTCCAGGTGCGCGCCGGCGTCCGAGCCGCCGAGCAGCACGTCCTCGTGCTGCCACGTCTCGGCGCGCAGCGCCCACGAATCGGGGTCGTTGTCGGTGGGCATCGGCCACAGGACCGTGCGCAGGTCGTCGTTGGCGCAGATCTCGACCAGGCACTGGAACGGGTCCTGGCCCCGCTCGGCCGCGATGTCGCGGACGACCCGGCCGGTCAGGCCCGCGTTCTCCCGGGTGTACGTGTCCCCGATGACGTAACGGCCGAAGTCCGCGAGCCGGCGGAAGACGCCGGCCTCCTTCGAGCCGGCCCGCCGCAGCATCTCGGCGCGCACGGCCGGGTCGTGCAGCTTCGCGATCCGCTCCGGTACGGGGAGCGACAGGATCTCGCCCCAGCCGGGGATCAGATTGAGGGCGCAGAACGTGCCCAGCGACATGTTCATCGGCGTCAGGATCGGCATGGTGAGCGCCACGACCCGGCCACCGGCCTTACGGGCCCGCTCGGACGGCAGCAGCTGGCGGGGCACGCGCTCGGGGACGGCAGCGTCGATGGTGAGCACGTTCCAGTTCAGCGGCCGTCCCGCGGCGGCGCTCATCTCGACCAGCAGCTCTATCTCGTCGTCCTCGAACCGGTCGAGACACCCCGCGACGATCGCCTCCAGCTGCGTCCCCTCGTGCTCGCCGACCGCCCGCGACAGGGCGAGCAGCTCGTCCGGCAGGGCGTGCCGGGAGGCGACGGGCCTGCCGTCGCCGTCGGAGTGGGTCGACGACCGGGTCGTCGACAGCCCCCAGGCGCCGGCGTCCATCGCGTCGTGCAGCAGCGCCACCATCTGCCCGAGCTGCGCCTCCGTCGGCCGCCCGCCGATCGCGTCCGGGCCCATCACATGCCGGCGCAGGGCGCAGTGGCCCACCATGAATCCCGCGTTGACGGCCGTGCGGCCGTCGAGGGCGTCCAGATACTCCCCGAAGGTGTGCCAGTTCCAGGGCGCGCCCTCCTCGAGCGCGACCAGGGACATGCCCTCCACCTTCGACATCATCCGCCGCGTGTAGTCGGCGTCGCCGGGCCGGTCCGGGTTGAGAGGGGCGAGCGTGAAGCCGCAGTTGCCGGCGGCGACGGTCGTCACTCCGTGGTTCAGGGACGGGGTGGCGTACGGGTCCCAGAACAACTGGGCGTCGTAGTGGGTGTGCGGATCGACGAACCCGGGGGCGAGGACGAGCCCGGTGGCGTCCTCCGTGGTCGCCGCGCGTGGCCCGTGCCCGGCCTCGGCGACGACGGCGATCCGGCCGTCCGGCCCGATCCCGACGTCCCCCGCGAACCCGGGGGCGCCGGTGCCGTCGACGACGGTCGCGTTACGGATGAGGTGGGCGAGCATGGGGTCCCCTTCTGCGGCTTGCCGCGTGGGCGCGGCGCGGGCGGGTGGTCCGTGATACGGCCCGGGCGGAGGGCGCGGCGGCCGGCCGCGACCGCGCTGCGCGCTCCGACCGGGCCGGTACGGGCGGCGGTCCGGGAAGACGCCGTCCGTGTTCGGGGGGCGGGCGGGTGGCGCCTGCGGCGGGCTGTTCCCCTACCCTCCCCCTGCGGCCTGGCGGCCGCGGGGGGACCCCCACCTTCCCGCTGTACCGATTTGCGGCTCCGCCGCGTGGCGGGCAGGCCCCGGACCCCGTACGGCCTTCGGCCGTGCCCTCAATCGCCGGCCGGGCTGGATTTCGCTCCGCGAAATCAGCCTCGCCGGGGGCACCTCCCACGGCCGCCAGGCCGTAGGGGGAGTTTGCGGCGCGGGGTTCGGGGCGGAGCCCCGACGAGACCGGCAAGCTCCAGCCC
>NZ_JBSFUW010000011.1:0-231318 GCF_053591995.1 Streptomyces sp. NPDC002835
CCGAAGGGCTACGGGGGAGTCGGCGACTGACGACAACGCAACGAGGTGCGGCACCAGGGCACGCGAGCCCGGCAAGATCCGAACGAGAGGCCCTACATGCCGCCGGCGACGCGCAGGACGGCCCCCGTCGTGTACGACGCGTCGTCGGAGAGCAGCCAGGCGACCGCGCCGGCGATCTCCTGCGGCCGGCCGGCCCGCCCCATGGGGACGGCGGCGGCGACCTTCGCCGGTCGCTCGGGGTCCTCGTGGAAACCGGTCCAGACGGTGCCCGGCGCCACGCAGTTGACGCGGATACCGTCGGCGGCGACCTCCTTGGACAGCCCGGTGGTCATGGCGTCGACGGCGGCCTTGGTGGCGGCGTAGTGGACGTACTGGCCGGGGCTGCCGAGGGTGGCCGCCGCGGAGGAGACGTTGACGATCGCGCCGCCGCCGGAGCGGGTCATGTCGCGGACCGCGCGGCGGGCGCAGAGCAGGTATCCCCAGACGTTCACGTCGAGGGCGCGGCGCATCCCGTCGGCGTCGGCGTCGGCGAGGCGGCCGTTGGGGCCGCTGATCCCGGCGTTGTTCACCAGGCCGGTGACGGCGCCGAGTTCGGCGGCGCTGTCGAAGAGGCGGTCGACGGCCGCCTCGTCGGCCGTGTCGACCTGGACGGCCAGGGACCGGCGGCCCGCCGCGCGGACGGCCTTGGCGACGTCGTGCGCGGCCTCGGTGCCGGAGCGGTAGCCGACCACCACGTCGTGGCCCTCGGCTGCGAGTCGGACGCAGACCGCGGCGCCGATGCCGCGGCTGCCGCCGGTGACGATGGTGAGGGGCTGGCGCAAGGCGGGCTCCGGTCGGACGAAGGCGCGGGCGGATGGGTCACGCGCGCCGGTGGACGGATGGCGCTCGCACTGTAGACCTTGATCGCCGGGAGCCGGTTCAGGGGGTGGCGCGCAGCAGGAACAGGGCGGTGTCGTCCGTCCGGTCGCCGGAGGGTGCGGCACGTTCCACGAGGCGGTCGGCCAGGGTCTCGAGGTCGTGGGGACCGGCGGCCAGGGAGCGGGCGAGGTCGTCGATCGCGGCGCCGATGTCGGCGCCTGGCCGTTCCACCAGCCCGTCGGTGAACAGGGCGAGGACCGCGCCGGGCGGCAGGGCGCACTCGACCGACCGGTAGTCGGAGCCCGGTTCGATGCCGAGCAGCAGACCGGGCGGCATGTCCACGGGTGCGGCGCTGCCGTCGGGCCCGCGCAGCAGTGGCGGGAGGTGGCCGGCCGTGGCCAGGCAGGCGCCGCCGCGGGCGAGGTCGATCTGGACGTAGAGGCAGCTGGCGAAGAGCCCCGGATTCAGGTCGGCGAGCAGGCGGTTGGCGCCGGCGAGGACGTCGTCGGGGGCGGCCCCGGCGAGGGCGTGCGCCCGCACCGCGGTACGGACCTGGCCCATCAGGGCCGCCGCGGTGACGCTGTGCCCCTGGACGTCGCCGATGACGGCCGCGGCGGTGGTGTCGTCGAGGCGGATCAGGTCGTAGAAGTCGCCGCCGATGTCCATGCCGCGGGTGGCGGGCAGATAGCGGGCGGTGGCCTGAAGGCCCGTCAGCACGGGGAGGTCCTGCGGGAGCAGGCTGGCCTGGAGGCTGCGGGCGAGGCCGCTCTTGGTGTCGTAGAGATGGCCCCGGTCCAGGGCCTGGGCGACCAGGCCGGCGAAGGCGGTCAGCAGGGCCCGTTCATCGTGGGTGAAGCTCTGCGGGCTGTCGTAGGCGAGTACGCAGCAGCCGAGCGGGCGGCCGGCGGCGACCAGCGGGAGGAACGCCCAGGCGTGCCCGCCGTGGTCACCGGCCGTATCCGGGAAGGCCTTGTCCAGCGCCGCGCGGGAGCCGAAGAAGGCCGGCTCGCCGGTGAGCACCGCGTGGCCGCTCGGGTTCTCGGGCGTCAGGGGCACGCCGCTGAGTTCTTCCGCCTCGTGGGGGCCGTAGCCGTGATGGCCGCGCAGGCGCAGTTTCCCGGCGTGGGTGCTGAACAGGGCGACGGCGTGGGCGCCGAAGCTGGGGGCGATCTGGTCGACGACGAGTTTGATCACGTCGGGGACGCTGAGCGCCTCGGTGAGCGCGGCGGCGAGGTGGGCGAGCTGGTAGAGGACGCCGATCCGGGGGGCCGCGGCGGCCGGGGCCGTCTCGGCCGCCGCGGACGCTTCGGCCTCGCGGGCGGGCCGCGGTTCGCCGGCGCCTTCGCTGAGGCGGGAGCGTGCGATGCGGACGCTGATGCCGCGTGCGTCGGGATAGAGCTCGAACGCCAGCCACAGACCGTCCGGGGTCCGGGCGGTGAACGAGGTGGGGCGGCGGCTCATGACCGCCGAGCGGTAGCGGTCCTCGAACACGGGGTCGTCCAGCCACGGCAGCAGTTCCCAGGGGCGTGCGCCCATCATGGAGTCGACGTCGCTGCCGACCAGTTCCGCGCCCCGGATGGTGACGAAGGTGATCCTGCCGTCGAGGTCGAGCGCGCAGCAGCCGTCCGGCAGGCGCTCGGCGTAGTCCACCGCCGCCAGCGCCTGGGACCGTGTCACCTCGCGGCCGCGTGGCACCGGCATCAGCAGGTTCTCCGGCGCCGGCAGCACGGGCCGGCCCTCGTCCGACGCGCGGCGCAGCGTGGCTCCGATACGGTGGCACGTCCGCTCGATCGCCTCTTTCCGGGCCGGTTCGATCTCCATGGGCTGCGAGCCGGCCCAGAGGAGTACGACGCCGCCGAGGACGCGGTCCCCGGCGGTCACGGGGGCGGCGGCGAGCGCGAAGGAGTAGGGCAGGGCGAGTCCGATGCGCGGGTAGCGGCGGGCCAGCTCGCCCTCGGCCCCCACCCAGACCAGGCGCTTCTCGCGGACCGCCTGGGCGAGCGGCCCGGAGGCCGATACGCCGACTCTGGCCCACGGCATGGCGAGGCTGGACGGGACTCCGGCGAGGACGACGGCGGACAGCACCTGGTCGTCGCCGGGGGCGAGGACGTAGACCCCGCCGCCGTAGGCGCCGGTTTCGTGCAGCATCCCGGACAGCAGCCGTTGGACGTCCTCCCCGTCGCCGTCTTCCTCGTCGGGTGCTGCCATGGCCTGTTCCTCCGCGGCCCGGACGGGCGGTTGCGTTTTCATCCTTTACGGACATTACGCCCATACCGCCGCCGTAGGCGCCCCGGCCCGGCCCGTCACTCCTCGACGGCGACCCGGATGGTCCTGACCTCGGGGTCGGCGCCGTCCGGGATCACCATGCCGGCCTCCGATCGGCCGGCGGAACGGGAGCCCGGGGATAACGGGTTGTCGAAGCCGCGCCCGGACGGGTAGATGTGGCGCATGACTTCTCTCGGCGCAGTGTTCCGTCCGCAGTTGCCCCCCGAGCGGTTGCGGGAGGTGGTCCGCACGGCGGATGCCGCGGGCCTGGAGGAACTGTGGCTCTGGGAGGACTGCTTCCTGGAGAGCGGGATCGCCACGGCGGCCGCCGCGCTCGCCTGGTCGGAGCGGCTCCGGGTGGGCGTCGGCCTGCTCCCGGTGCCGTTGCGGAACGTGGCGCTGACGTCGATGGAGGCCGCGACACTGCACCGGCTCTTCCCCGGGCGGGTCACCCTGGCGGTGGGGCACGGCGTCCAGGACTGGATGGGCCAGGTCGGCGCGCGCGCCGAGTCGCCGCTGACCCTGCTGCGCGAGTATCTCGCCGCAATGCGGGCCCTGTTGAACGGGGAACGGGTCACGGTGGAGGGCCGTTACGTGAAGCTCGACGGCGTCGCCCTCGACTGGCCGCCGCCGGCCGCTCCCCCGGTGCTGGCGGGAGCCGTCGGTCCCCGCTCGGTGCGGCTGACCGGCGAGGCGGCCGACGGCACGGTCCTGGACGCGTCGATGGGGCCCGACGGGGTGCGGCAGGCGCGCCGGCTCATCGAAGAGGGGCGGGCGGCCGCCGGGCGCACCGGGCGTCACGAGATCGTGGTCTATCTCCACACGGCGACGGGCCCCGGCGCCGAGGGCCGGCTCCAGGCCGAACTGGAGCGCTCGGGGCACGCCACCGGCGGCGAACTCGGCGTGGCGGGCGACGCGGACGCGGTGGCGAAGGCCGTACAGCGCCTCGTGGACGCCGGCGCCGACACCGTGGTGCTCCAGCCGACGGCCGACGAACCCGCGCCGGAGGACTTCGTACGCTTCGTGGCCGAGGAGGTCAGGCCGCTCGTGCCGCGTGCCGGCGGCCGGTCCTGACGGGCCCGTTTTTGACCGGCCGTCAGTGCCGGTGCCTGGCATGGGCGGGCAGCTCGCTCACCCGTACCAGGAGGTCGAAGTCGACCGCCGCGCCCTGGAGCAGCAGGTCGACGAGCTGACGGGCGGAGTCCCGGCCGGACGGCAGGCCGCCGAACAGGGCCCGCTGGTAGACCACGGAGGCCAGCATGTCGACCAGCAGGTCCGGGTCGACACCGGGCCGCAGAGCGCCGCGGTCGACGGCGCGCCGCACGGCGACCGTCGCGGCGTGTCGGCTCGGCCGCACCAGCACGTCGGTCAACCGCCGGTGAAGAGCGGGGTCGTGGGCACAGTCGGCGACCAGCGGCGCGAGGACGCCTAGCGGAAGCCGTTCGAGCAGCGCCTCCGCGAGCAGGCCGACGCTCTGGGTCAGATCGCAGCGGGTGCAGCCGTTGTCCGGCACGGGCGGCGTGACCAGGACGGAGGCGAGGGCGTCGATCACCAGGCTCTGCCGGGTGGGCCAGCGCCGCCGGATGGTCGGCTTCGTCGTACCGGCCCTGGTCGCGACCGTCTCCAGGGTGAAACCGCCGTACCCGTGCTCGCGCAGTACGCCGAGGGTCGCGGCGACCACGGCGGCGTCGATCGCCGGGTCGCGCGGGCGGCCGGCGGCGGGGGTCACCGCTCCGCGTCCGCGTCCTCGGGGTACCAGCGCAGTTCGACGGTGTTGCCGTCGGGGTCGCGCACATATATCGACTGGGCGTCACCCCGTGCGCCGTAACGGCCGACCGGGCCCTCCAGGACGGTGAACACACCGGAGTCGATGACCTCCTGCCAGTCCAGCGGGTCGACCACGAGGCAGATGTGGTCCACGTTGGACTCGCCGCGGGGGCCGGCGACGAGGTCGATGATGGTGGCCGGGGTGACCCGGACCGACGGGAACGGCGCCTTGCCGGCCCGCCACTCCTCCACCCGGACGGGCTCGAGCCCGAGCGGTCCGCAGTAGAACTCCAGGGCGCGATCGACGTCCTGGACATTGAGCACCAGGTGGTCGAAGTCCTTCACCCGCATGAAGTCTCCCCCTCTCCGATTTCCTCGATTTAATTTCGATCCGGTTCGGATTCTAATCCTCGGCCCCGGCCTCGCGCCAAGACCCGTCTCACCGACGGCAACGCATGCCGTTTATCCCGTTTTGGGGTGGCTACACGGATCGGGGGACGCGGAGAAGGAGGAAGCCAAAGTGATCGCGAAAGCACAGATCAGGAATGTGCTCGACCACCCGGTCTACGACGCCGACGGTCACAAGGTCGGCAACGCCAAGCATGTCTTCCTCGACGATGCAACCGGGGAACCGGACTGGGTGAGCGTGCAGACGGGCATGTTCGGCAGCAACGAGTCGTTCGTCCCGATCCGCGACGCGCGCATGGTCGAGGACCACCTCGAAGTGCCCTACCCGAAGGACAAGATCAAGGACGCGCCGAACGTCGACGTGGACGCCGGCGGTCACCTCTCGGCACAGGAGGAGGAGCGCCTGTACCGGCATTACAGCATCGACTGGGATGCCGCGTGGAAGAAGGCCAACCAGCCCACCGAGGGCGGCTGGGCCCACTCGGACAAGACCGGCGCCGCGGGGACGACGGGCGCCGCGGGGACGGCCGGTACAGGTACCGCGGGCACGACGGACGCCGCGGGCACTGCCGGTGCGGCGGGTGCGGCAGGCGCGGCGGGCATGGCGGGCAGGAGCCGTGTGACGTCCGGTCAGGGCATGGCCGGCGAGACCCCCGCCCACGGGCGGGCGGCGGCGGCCGGTGAACCCCGCGGCCGGGACATGGAGGGCGAGCGCCGGGGCATGGCGGGCAGGGGCCGCCAGGACCAGACCGACACGGCGATGACACGGTCCGAGGAGACCATGCACATCGGCACCGAACGCCACGAGGTCGGCCGGGCGCGGCTGCGCAAGTACGTGGTGACGGAGGAACAGCAACAGACCGTTCCGCTGCGCCACGACGAGGTCCGCGTCGAGCGTGAGCCGATCACACAGTCCAACAAGGACGCCGCCCTGTCCGGTCCGGAGATCTCCGAGGACGAGTACGAGGTCACTCTGTACGAGGAGCGGCCGGTGGTGGAGACCCGCGTCGAGCCGGTCGAGCGTGTCCGGCTGACCACCGAGGAGCGCACCGACGAGGAGACCGTCAGGGGCCGGGTCCGCAAGGAGCGGATCGAGGCCGAGATGCCGGACCAGGCGACCGAACGGGCCTCCAGCGAGAAGCACGGACGCCACGGCCCGGGCGGTGCTGCCTGACGCCGACGCCGAACGGGGTGTGCCACGTGGAGGGCGCCTGACCGGTTCATGAGAACCGGTCAGGCGCCCTCAGGTGCGTCAGCGACTCGGTGTGGCGGGCCGGTGCTCGTGGAGTTGCTCCAGGCGTCGCTGGAGCAGCCGGAGCGCGCCGCGCTGGCGGCCGGGCACCCGGCGCCGCAACGCGACGAGGGCCGGGGCGAGCCGGCGGGCCGAGCCCGAGTCGCCGATCTGCTCCCACTGGTGGTGGGCGCGGTCCACGGCCGCCTCGACGTCCGGGTCGTCGGAGGTCTGCTGCCGCCCAAGCCGCACTTCCGCGGCCACCATCCACAGCTCACAGCTCCGGGCCGGGTCCCGGGCGAGGCGCGCCAGGTCCGCCCGTACCTCCAGCCAGTGCAGGACCTGGACCGAGCCGGGCCCGTGGGCGCGCAGCGCCTCGTCCTCCCGCGCCGAGGCCGCCGCGGCGGCCTCGGCATGACGCCCGGCCATGGCGGCGGCAAGGATAGCCGGATGCGGATCGCCGTCCGGCGCCACGGCCTTGGAGGGCGACGCTTCGGTCGCGGGCGGCGACGCTTCGGTCCCCGGCTCCCGCGGCGGAACGGCAGCGCCGGGTCGGGGGTACCGGGCGGGCCCCGGCGCGGACTGCGCTGGTTCGGCACCGGGCGGCGGTGGTTCGGCTCCGAAGTCCTGGCACGGGACGGGCCGGGCATCCGGAGCCGGGACAGCCCCGGGCCCCGGCGACGGGACGGGCTCACGCTGCGACGCAACGGCACCGGTCGCCGGGCGAACGGGGACCGCTCCGGCCTCCCGCGTAACCGTCCCCGACTCCGGCCGCGGCCCAGGCGCGTGCTCCCGCAACTCGGCGGCGGGCTCCGGTGGTTGTACGGCCGCAGGCCGCCGAGCATCCGCATCGGGCCCCGGAGGCGGTTCGGCACCGGTCACCGGCCGAACCGGTGCGGGCACGGGCCCCCGCGTATCCGCCCAGGGACCGGACCCGGCCGCGTAAGCCGCCCCCGCCGGGCCGGGCCCCGCGAGGCCGAACAGCAGTGCACTGTCCGGGCCGCTCTCGGCGGCGGCCTGCGCGGCGGCCTGTTCGTGGAGTTCGGGAAGCGGCGGGCGCGCCCCGCTGCGCCAGATACCGGCCACGGCCTTCAGATGGACAGGGACGGCGAGCTGACGCCGGCCGGGCGTGGGGGCGATCCGCCCGTAGATGCGGGTGCCGTCGCCGAGACCTATGTGGCCGCCGGCGACCTGTTCCCACGCCTCCGCGTCGGCGACGAGGTCGAGGACGACCGTGGTGGTGCCCGGCCGCCGGGCCTTGATCTCGCCGGCCAGCCAGTGCCAGGGCAGGCCCGTGTAGCGCAGTGTCGCCGGGGACGTGCGTGCGAGGGCCATGTGCAGCCGGCGCTGCTTGCGGTCCACATGCAACTGCCCGGCGAGATAGAGGTGCAGCGGACCGGGCGCGGCCGCCGCCGCACGGATGCGGGTGAGCACGGTCTGCGGGTCGAGCGGGTCGGCGAGCTCGATCACCGTGGCGGACGCGGCGCCGGCCGTGCCGGCGAGGATGTCCGCCGGTACGGCGGCGAGCGCGGGCAGCACCGACGCCGCGTCCATCAGCCGCCCCTTGCCGGCCGGGGCGGCTGCGAGGAGCAGCGCGGTCCCCGGTTCCCGGTTCGTCGGGTCCTCCCCTGTGATCAGCACAGCAGCACGTTACCCGGTCCGGTGGACCGGCCGGGGGGCCGTCGCGACGCTACGGGCGGAGGCGGTACTTGAGGTGCGTGGCGCGTGGGGTGGAAACGACCCTGACCGTCTCCAACCGCCGCTGCTGGTCCCCCAGATCGTCGAGCAGCCGCAGGCCGGCGCCCATCAGCACCGGCACCACATGGAGCTGGAGTTCGTCGATCAGCCCGGCCCGCAGATACTGCTGGACCGTGGCCGCGCCGCCCGCGATGTCGACATTGCGCCCGCCGGCGGCGGCCCTGGCCTGTTCCAGCGCGCTGTGGATGCCGTCCGTGACGAAGGTGAAGGTGGTGCCGCCCTCCTTGACGAGCGGCCGGCGCGGGCGGTGGGTGAGGACGAACACCGGAGTGCGGAAGGGCGGGTCGTCGCCCCACGGCACCTCCCCGGTGTCGTACATGGTCCGTCCCATGACCACGGCGCCGGTCGCGTCGAACCACTCGCGCATGATCTCGGAGTCCTCGTTGTCCTCGCCGCCGGTCATGCCCTGGCGCTCGCGCCACGACGCGAGGTTGTGGATCCATTCGAACAGCGCCTGTGCGCCGTTGCCTCCGGGATTGTCGGGGCCGATGTCCGTGCCGGCGACATATCCGTCCAGTGACACGGCCAGATCGGCGGTGACGGTCGTCGTCATGTGCGGCTCCTTCGGTGCGGTGTGCGACGGTCTCACCCATGCGTCGATCGGGGAGGCGCCGATTCGACATCGTCCCGCGGGGATTTCCGGATTCGCGCGGAACGCGCCGCACGGCGAGCGACGGCGGGCCGGGCCACGCGGTCGCGTGACCCGGCCCCGGGAGCCGCTGGAGCCGGTCACGTCGGGGGGCGGACGCGTCCGGCCGTGGTGGCCCCCCGTCGTCAGGCCGTGTGCAGGCGCAGCCCGTAGCGGTTCAGGATCTCGTTGACCGGCTGGTGCCAGGTCTGGCCGCCGCTGCTGCAGTTGCCCCAGCCGCCGGAGGTGACGCCCTGTGCCTGGTCGCCGCTGATGAACGAGCCGCCGGAGTCGCCCGGTTCGGCGCAGACGCTCGTCTTGGTCATCTGGTGGACGGCGCCCTGGCTGTAGTTGACGGTCTCGTTCTTGGCGAGGACGTTGCCGCAGTGCCAGCGGGTGGTGGAGCCGGAACGGCAGACGGAGGCGCCGATCGGGGCCTCGGCCGAGCCGCGGACGAGCTGGTCGGGGACGGTTCCCCAGCCCAGGACCACGGGGACGGTCCACCAGCCGCTGCCGACGTTGACCCAGGCGTAGTCGTCGCCGGGGAAGGACGAGCCCTGGAAGTGGCCGATGTGCGTGCCGTCCCAGCCGCGGACGGCGGCTCCGGCGCGTCCGCAGTGTCCGGCGGTGACGAAGCCGCCGTGCACGGAGAAGCCGATGGAGCAGCGGACGTTGCCGGTGTAGTACGGGTCGCCGCCGACGGTGCCCGCGGCGAACGGCCGCGGAGCCTCGGAGGTCTCCTTCACGGTGACCGGGCCGGCGTCCCTCGCCCGGTCCAGGAAGGCCCGGACATCGTTGTCAGCCCGCTCGGAGGCGACCACGTTGACCACGACCCGGTTGGCCTTCGGGTCGACGTGCCAACTGCTCACCCCGGCGGGCGCCTTCAGGGCGTCGATCTCCGCCTTGACCGAGTCGAGCCGCTTGGCGCTGTGGGCGACGACGCGGACGTCGGCGCCCGTCGCGCGGACGGCTCCGGCTCTGGCGGAGTCGGTGACGGCCACGGTCAGTCTGCCGGTGCCGGCGTCGAACCAGGAGCCGCCGAAGGCCTTGCCGGCGGCCCGCTGGGCCTTTCCTTCGACGGTGGCGGCCTTCTTCTCCGCGGCCAGGCGGGCCTTCGCCCCGGCCTCGTCGAGACCGAGGTCGCGCTGCATGGCCTCGAGGAGGCCGGTGGAGAGCCGGGGCGCCGGCGCGGGGGTGACGGAAGCGGCGGCGGGGCCCGCTCCGACCGCGGCCCAGGAGCCCAGGAGGAGGAGTGCGGACAGGCCGGTACGTATGGCTGTCGTGCGTCTCAAGGCGTTGACCTTTCGGTTGTTCCAGCGATGGTGGGGGTTGGAACAGGCCGCACCTGAGAGCGCTCTCAGGTACGCCCGGGGCGGAGCGTAACGGAAAGGGCGGGATCAGGTCCATGCCAAGTGTGGGGCGTACCCGAGTTGTCCTGATCCCACCGGGAACCGGCCGTGAGGAAAATGTGTCTGTGCTCTGGACAGCACCCAGGCGGGGGGAACGCCATGAACACCTGGTCCGTACCCGGATACACGGAATCCCGGGAGCTCGGTTCCGGCGGCTGCGGGCGTGTCGTGCTCGCCGTCCACGACTCCACCGGCGTGCCGGTGGCGGTGAAGTACCTGAACGAGCGGCTGCGCGCGGACACCGGGTTCGTACGGGAGTTCCGCGCGGAGGCGCAGCTGCTGGGCGGCCTCGACTCCCCGTACGTGGTGCGGCTCTACGAGTACGTCGAAGCCCCGCAGGGCGCCGCCATCGTGATGGAGCTGGTCGACGGCGTCGCGCTGCGCGCGCTGCTGCTGCGGGAGGGCGCGACCGGCCCCGAGGCGGCGCTGGCGGTGCTGAAGGGCTCGCTGCTGGGGCTGGCCGCCGCGCACGGCGCGGGTGTGGTGCACCGGGACTACAAGCCGGAGAACGTACTGGTGGCGGCGGACGGCTCGTCCAAGCTCGTCGACTTCGGCATCGCCGCGGGCCGCGGCACCACGCCGGGCGTCGCGGGCACGCCCGCCTACATGGCCCCCGAGCAGTGGCACGGCGAGCCCGCGTCACCGGCGGCCGACGTGTACGCGGCCACCGCGACGTTCTACGAATGCCTGACGGGCCGCAAGCCGTTCCGCGGCGAGAACATCGCCGAGCTGGCGCTCCAGCACATCGGCGCGCCGGTCCCCGAGGACGACACGCCCGAGCCGGTGCGGCCCCTGATCCGGCGCGGACTCGCCAAGTCGCCCGAGCAGCGGCCGGCCAACGCCGCGGCGTTCGTGGCCGAACTCGAGGAGATCGCGGGAGCGGCGTACGGCCCCGACTGGGAGGAGCGCGGGCAGCGCAGGCTGGCGGCGCTGGCCGCGCTGCTGCCCCTGCTGTTCCCCTCGGGCGGCCCCGCCGCGGCGCCGCCGGACACCGCCACTACGGCGATCGGCGCGGGCATCGGCACCGGGGCCCACCCCACCGGCTGGCTGCCGCCGGCCCTGCGCAAGGTCCTCGTGGGAGCGGCCGCGGTGGCCGTGGCCGCCGCGATCGCCGTCAGCGCCCAGGCGGGCGAGGGCGACACGCCGAGCACGGTCGCCCAGGCCGTCGCCACCACCAGCGCGCTGCCGTCCGGCGCGCCGTCGCCGGAGGCGAGCGGGACCGGCGGCTCGCCGGAGCCGTCCGACTCACCGGCCGCCACCTCTCCCCCGCCCTCCGCGTCCACGAGCACCGAGCCGTCCGCGCCCCCGCCCGCCACGCCCGCCACGCCCGCCACGCCCGCCACGCCGTCGTACGCCGTCCCGCCGACGGAGCCGCCGACCGAGCCGGTCAGCAGTCCGCCGCCGACCGTCGAGCCGGTACGGGTGAAGTCGGTCGACGTCACAGGGTTCCGGCAGACCGGTCCGGCCACGGCCGCCGCCACCGTCGAGATCGCCACGGACGGGACGGGCCCGGTGACGATCGCCGTCTCATGGTCCACGAGCAACGCGAAGGGCGAGCCGGGGACCGTCGAGCACACCGAGGCGTTCGAGCGGAGCGGCGCCACCAGCTACACCCTGACCCTGGACCACACCTACCAGGGCACGGGCTGCTACTGGGCCGTCCGGGCGAGCACCGACCCGGCCGCGGCGAACGGCGCCTCCACCCAGACGCTGCTGACCAGAAGGTGCACGATCCTGTGAACCAGCCACCCGCGCCCTACGGCGACGACGACTACAGCGCGACCGAGCTGGCCAGCCACTGGTTCGAGCGGCCGGAACCCAGTGCCGTGCCCGACCGGGTCGAGGGCGACGTGCTGCGCTTCGGCCCCGGTGTGACCGCGTTCGTCCGGCAGCACGGCAGCGGCACCACGGCCGTCGACGTGTGGCACGGGACGCTCGCCGGACAGCAGGCCGCGCCGCAGCCGCCGCGCGGACGGCGCCGCGGAATGCGGCGGTACGCGCTGGCCGCCCTCGTCCTGGCGCTGGTGCTCGGGTTCCTCGCCTGGCAGCGGTTCGGGCCGCGGACGGCCGTGCGCGACGTGACCGTGACGGCGCCGGCACAGGGGCCGGGCTGCAACGGGACCGCCGATGTCGTGGGCGTCGTGCACACCGACGGGCGGCCCGGCACGCTGACCTACCGGTGGGTGCGCAGCGACGGGACCACTTCGGGTGTGCTGCGCCAGGAAGTCGCGCGCGGCCAGCGGCAGGCCCGGCTGCATCTGCTGTGGACGTTCCGCGGCAGGGGCGAGTACCGGGCCGGCGCGGAGCTGTGGATCGACTCGCCGTCGCGGCACACGGCGAGCACGTCGTTCCTCTACCGCTGTCCGTGACCCGCACACGTACCCACGCCCGCGTCCGTGCCCGCGTCCGTGCCCGCGTCCGTGCGAGCATCCACGCCGGCATCCGTGCGCGCATTCATTGAAGCGCTTCGACAGCGCTCTGGACATCGCGCAAGGCAGGGAATTACGCTCTGGTCCAGTTGCTCGTCACCGACACGCCCGGCTCAGTCGAAGCGCTTCAGCACTGGAGATGTCCATGGTCACCCTTGCCGACGTGGCGCAGCACGCCGGAGTCTCGGCCAGCACGGTGAGCTACGTCCTCAGCGGCAAGCGGACCATCTCCGCGCTCACCCGCGAGCGGGTCGAGCGGAGCATCGCGGAACTGGGCTACCACCCCAACGCCGGGGCCCGCGCGCTGGCGAGCAGCAGGTCCAACATCATCGCCCTGATGATGCCGCTGCGCATGGACATGTACGTGCCCGTGATGACGGAGATCGCCATCGCGATCGCCACCCACGCGCGCTCGTACGGGTACGACGTCCTGATGCTCACGGGCGAGGAGGGTCCGGAGGCGGTCCGCCGGGTGGTGGGCAGCGGTCTCGCCGACGCCATGATCCTCATGGACGTCGAACTCGAGGACGCCCGGCTGCCGTTGCTGCGCCAGAGCGGACGGCCCGCCGTGCTGATCGGCCTGCCTGCCGAGACCACCGGTCTGACCTGCGTGGATCTCGACTTCGCCGAGGCGGGTGCGCTGTGCGCGGAGCATCTGGCCGGCCTCGGACACCGCGAGATCGCCGTGATCGGTGAGGCCCCGGCGGTGTACGAGCGCCGGACCGGCTTCGCGGAGCGGACCATCGACGGACTCCGGGCCCGTGCGCGCCTGTTGGGCCTGCGCGTGCTGCACCGCCCCTCCGAGGGCAGTTACGCGGTGATGGCCGGCACGCTCGGCCAGATCTTCACCGAGCGCCCCGAGGTCACGGGCTTCGTCGTGCAGAACGAGACAGCCGTGGAACCGCTGCTCGGTCTGCTGCGCCAGAACCGGCGCGCCGTGCCGGAGGACATCTCGGTGGTCGCCGTCTGCCCGGAGCAGGTGGCCGTCCAGGGCTCGGTGCGGCTGACCTCGGTGGCCGTTCCCGCCCGGGAGATGGCACGGCACGCCGTCGACCATGTGATCGCCAAGATCGAGGGCCGTGCAGGCGACGAGGTGGTCCTCCTCGCGCCCGAACTGACGGTCCGGGCCAGCAGCGGCCCGGCCCCCGTATCCGACTGAACGCGCCCGCCCCGCCCGACCGCTCCTCCTCCGACCGGCCACTCTTCCTCCGACTGAACGTGCCTGCTTCGACTTCAACGCCCCCTGCTCCGACCCGACGCGCCTGTGGCGAAGGCCCCGGGGCAGGCCTGAGCCCTGTTCCGGCCTGCCCCCGCCCCCTCGTCCCCGCCCCGCATACCGTCCGTATGCCCTCACCCCCAGGAGTTCCCTCCGTGGACCAGTCAGCGAGTCTCGCCCAGTCCTCCCCCACCGCCGGCACGTTCCGTGAGGACGGGGGCGCCCTCGAGTGGAGCGGGCGGCAGGAGACCGTGCGCATCGAACCGTGGGGGCCCGACGCCGTCCGGGTCCGGGCCAGGATCGGCGGCCCGCTGCTGGAGGGGCTGCCGGGCGCGCTGCTCGGCGCCCCGCCCCCCGCCGCGGCGACCGTCAAGACCGAGGACGGGCGCGGGCGGGTCGTCAACGGCGCGCTGACCGCGGAGATCGACGCCGAGGGCACGGTGCGGTTCACGGCCACCGACGACGGGCGCGAGCTGCTCGCCGAGGAGCGCGCCCACTTCTGGTGGCCCGGCCCCCGCCTCTACACCCCGAACGGCAACGGCTACCACCGCCTGGAGCAGCGCTTCGCCGCCTATGAGGACGAGAAGCTGTACGGCCTCGGGCAGCACCAGCACGGCCTTCTCGACCAGAAGGGCGCCGTCGTCGACCTGGTCCAGCGCAACGCCGAGGTCACCATTCCGGTGCTCACCTCCAGCCGCGGCTACACCCTGCTGTGGAACAACCCGGCCATCGGCCGCGTCGAGCTCGCGCAGACCGGTACCCGCTGGGTCGCGGACAGCGCCCGGCAGATCGACTACTGGATCACCGCCGGCGACCCGGCCCCGGCCCAGCGGCGCTATGCGGCGGTGACCGGGCGCACCCCGATGCTGCCGGAGTGGGCGGCCGGCTTCTGGCAGTGCAAGCTGCGCTACCGCACGCAGGAGGAACTGCTGTCGGTGGCCCGCGAGTACAAGCGGCGCGGGCTGCCGATCGACGCGATCGTGTGCGACTTCTTCCACTGGACGCATCTCGGCGAGTGGAAGTTCGACCCGGCCGAGTGGCCCGACCCGGCGGCCATGACCCGCGAGCTGGAGGAGCTCGGCATCAAGCTGGTCGTCTCCGTGTGGCCGTCGGTGTCGCCGCTGAGCGAGAACCACGGGCCCATGGAGCAGCAGGGGCACTTCATCGGCACGGAGTACGGCCCGATGGCCCACGCCGACTGGCCGGACAAGGAGGTCGCGGAGCCGGTGCAGGTCGCGTTCTACGACGCGACGAACCCGGCGGCGCGGGACTTCCTCTGGTCGCGGGTGCGGGAGAACTACCTCGAGCCGTACGGCATCCGCTCGTTCTGGCTGGACGCCTGCGAACCGGAGCTGAAGCCCGGCTTCTCCGCGAATCTGCGCTACCACGCGGGACCCGGCCTGGAGGTCGGCAACCTCTATCCGCGCGAGAACGCCCGCACCTTCTACGAGGGGATGCTGGCCGCCGGCGAGGAGGAGGTCGTCACCCTCAACCGGTCGGCCTGGGCGGGCAGTCAGCGTTACGGGGCGGCCCTGTGGTCCGGTGACATCGGCACCGACTTCGCCACCCTGCGGCGCCAGATCGCGGCCGGCCTGAACACGGCACTGTCCGGCATCCCGTGGTGGAACACCGACATCGGCGGTTTCCACGGCGGTGACCCGGACGACGAGGCGTACCGCGAGGTCATGGTCCGCTGGTTCCAGTTCGGCGCGCTCTCCCCGCTGATGCGGCTGCACGGCTTCCGCGACCCCGGTATGCCGCTCGGTCCGTCGATGACGGGCGGCCCCAACGAGGTGTGGTCGTACGGCGAGCGGGCCGAGGAGATCCTTGGCTGGTACCTGGGGCTGCGTGAGCGGTTGAAGCCGTATGTGCTGGAGCAGATGCGGGCGGCCCACGAGGAGGGCCTGCCGCCGATGCGCCCCCTGTTCCTGGAGTTCCCGGACGATCCGAGAGCGTGGGAGGTGGCCGACGCCTATCTTTTCGGCCCCGATCTGCTGGTCGCGCCGGTGCTGGAGGCGGGGGCCACGAGCCGTACGGCGTATCTCCCGGCCGGGGCGCGGTGGACGGACGCCTGGACGGGCGAGGAGTACGAGGGGGGCCGCACGGTGACGGTGGACGCGCCGCTGGAGCGGATCCCGCTGTTCCTGCGGGACGGCGCGGAGCTGCCGGTGGCTCCGTAGCGGAGTGGTACGGGCCGGTCCGGGCGTACGCGTCCGGCCCGGCCGCGGCCGTGCGGAACGGTGGTGCTCGGCGGCCGGGACAGGACGGTCGTTCTTGCGGGCCGCCGCCGGACGGGTGAAGGTTGCCGGGTCCTTGTCCCCTCAACCACCCTGCCCGGCAGTCCCATTGGGGTGCGCCATGACTCACCTTGGAAGGAACCCGGTGTCCAGGACTCCCCTCGCTCTCGGCCTCGCCGATCTGCTGCTCCGGCCGGCGTTCGGCTCCCGTCGCACGCCCGACCGGACCTTCGACCGGCTCCTCGCCCGGGCGGGCGGGGCGGAGGGCGACGAACGGTTCGCCGACGACTTCCGTTCCCTGCTGCGCTGGTGGGCCGGGGCCGAGAACCTCACCCCCGTCGGCTGGCAGGCCGCGCAGACCCATGTCCGCCGGCACCTCACCAACCGGGCCCGGATCCGGCGGCTGATCGCCGAGCACCCGGCGATCGAGCAGGAACCCGTGGAGAGGCCGGTGTTCGTGGTGGGGCTGCCGCGCACCGCGACAACGCTCACGCACGGCGTGCTGTCCCTCTCGGACGAGCACCGCGGTCCCCTGCTGTGGGAGCTGCTCAGCCCCGGTCCGGAGGTGCCGCCCGGCCGGCGGCGCGCGGCGACGGCGCCCGCCCGCCGGCTCGTCGGCGGCACCAACCTGTTCGCGCCGCGCTTCCGCGACATCCACCCCATGACCGCGGACGGGCCAGAGGAGTGCACCTTCGCCCTGCCGCACGCCCTGATGCCGCTGTCCCAGGCCCGGATACCCGAGTACCAGGCCTGGCACTGCGGACGGGACTTCGTGCCCGACTACCGGCATCTGAAGCGGGTCTTCCAGGTCCTCCAGTACGGCCGCCCGCGCCGCCGCTGGATCCTGAAGTCCCCCATGCACCTGGAGAATCTGGATGCGCTGCGCACGGTCTTCCCGGACGCCACCATCGTGTGGACCCATCGCGACCCGGTCACCGTCGTGGCGTCGTTCTGCAGTCTGGTCGAGCACGGCATGGCCCTCAGCACCCGGCCCGTCGACCTCCACGGCATCGGCGCCACCTGGCTGGACCTGCTGAGCCGCGCCGCGGCGCGCGGTCTCGCGGCCCGTGCCGCCATCCCGCCGCAGGCGCTGGTGGACGTCCCGTACTCCTGGCTCGGGTCCGATCCGGCCACGGGCGCCCCGAAGCTGTACGACGCCGTCGGCGCCCGCTGGACCGGCGCGGAGGCGGCCCGGCTGGCCGGGGTCGTCGCCCGGCCCAAGAGGGCCCGCCCCCACCGGTACGACCTCGCCCGCTACGGCCTGACCCGCGCCGACGTGGTGTCGGCCTTCGCGGACTACGACGCGCTGCGGGCCGGGGTCGACCGCGCCTGACGGCCCGGCCGGCCCCGGCCCCGGAGCGGTGTCAGCCGCCGCTGACGGTCAGGTTGTTGGTGCGGAAGTCCAGGCCGCCGGCGGACGAGGTGATCTCGAAGCCGAACTGGACGTCACCGATGGTCTCGTTGCCCATCCAGCCCTTGGTGTCCTTGATCCACTTCAGGATCGGCAGGATCTGGACGCGCCCCGCGTTCGAGTCGGAGGTGCGCAGGAACGAGAAGACCTCGTTGGCGCCGTTGTCGCCCTTGTAGACGTTCCAGGTGTGGCCGCCGAGGGTGACCGACCCCTGCGGGCTGCCGAGCGGGCCGACGGGGCCGTGGTGGTTGACCCACAGCATGATCTCGTAGTCGTAGTCGGTGTCCCAGATGTCGTACGAGGTGTTGTACGCGCCGGACGACGGGACGCTGACGTCGTAGCTGCTGTTGAGCGAAGAGAGGGAAGCGATCGGCTTGTTGATCACCTTCTTGGAGTTGGGGTAGGACTTGATGCCGCCGGTGTTCGGGTGGTCGGCCCAGGCTCCCCAGTTGGTGCCGGAGTTGGCCCAGACGCACTGGCTGCCGGCGCCGGAGCCCCAGATGTTGTTGTAGAGGGTGTAGCTGTTCAGGTTCGTGTTGCCCCACTGGTCGCAGGAGTGCCAGACGGCGGCCTGTGCGGGGGCGGCGAGGCCGACGGTGACGCCCAGCGCGAGGGCCGGGGCCAGGAGGGCCGTCAGGACGCGTGGCGTGCGGGTGCGTGATGCCATGGGGGTTCCTTCCGGGGGTGGGGGATGCTGCGGGGGGCTACCGCGCCATGACACGAGTGAGGCGGATGACGCGGTCCTCTCCGGCGACGAGGTCGAGCGGCTCGGCGCCGGACGAAGTCCAAAGTTCGATGCGGTGGGTGCGGCTGGGGCGCAGGACGGCGGTCGCGTCCGCGTCAGGGGCCCAGGTGAGGTCGAGTTCCGCCCCGAAGCGGGTGCGTACGCCCGTGAGCCGGCCCGCCGGGCAGAGAGCGGGGAGGGCGGGCAGCAGGACCAGCCGGTCGGGGGTGGACTGCACGAGCATCTCGATGAGCACGGCCGGGAGGGCGTGCGCGGCGTCCGCGTTGTAGACGTCGCGTTGGGGGTAGTGCGCGCTCATCAGGGACGGGTGGAAGAAGTCGCCGTCGAGCACCCGGCCGAGGGCGTGGCCGACCCGGGCGCCGTCGCCGAGCCTGGCCGCGATCAGGGCGTGGTGGAGGTGCCCGTGGGCGGAGTCGTTCTCGGCGCCGCGCAGTTCGAGGGCGCGGTGGGCGGCCGCGGCGAGTTCGGGGGTGTCGTAGGGGTTGATCTCGTCGAGCGGCCAGACGCCGTAGAGGTGGCTGAGGTGGCGGTGGTCGTAGCTGTCCGCCAGGCCGGGGCGGGCCCATTCGGCGAGGGCGCCGTCGGCGTTGATCCGGTGTGGCGGGAGGCGGTCGGCGAGGGCGCGCCAGCGGTCGGCGTGCTCGGGGTGGCGGTCGGCGGCGGTCAGCAGGGCGTGCCGGGCGGCGGAGAGGTCCATGGCCGCGTTCACCGTGCCCCAGCTCGCGTTCGCGGGCCGGTTCTCCGGCGAGTAGGAGGGGACGACGACCACGCGGCCGCTGTCGTCGGTCCGGGTGAGGAAGTCCTCGTAGAACAGGGCGACTTCGGCGAGCGCGGCGGTGGTGCGCGGGTCGTGGGCGCCGCGGGTCTCGTCATGGTCGACGAGGGGCCCCAGCAGCCAGTCGGCGCCCGCCGTCCACAGGTGCAGGGGGTATGCGCGGCTGAAGTGGTAGGTGTGCCCGGACTCGCCGTCGGTGTGCGAGGGGGCGACGACGCCCCGGGCGCCGAAGATCGCGTGGGCGTTGTCCCGCCAGTCCGGGAGCTGCCGGTGGATCAGGGCGGCGTGGGCCTCGGTGACCTCGGGGAGGGCGGCGGCCGCGGCGGAGGCGGTCTGGAGGTTGAGGTTGGCGTTGGTGGTGAAGGCGCCGGACCAGGCGGTGTTCCAGTCGCCGGTCCACAGGCCGACCAGCCGGGGCGGCAGCATGCCGCTGGCCGACAGCAGGTGGTAGCGGCCCGCGGCGAAGAGCCGCTCCAGCAGGGCGGGGCCGGGCCGACGGAGCAGTTCGCCGCCCGGCAGCTCACGCTCCGCCGGGTCGGCGTCCAGGCTGAGCGCGGCGCGCTCGTAGGCGTCGCGGTGCGGCGGGAGATGGCGCGCGAGGAGCTGTGCGTACGCGCCCCCCGGGTACGCGCCGGCCGGTGCCACGAGCGACCGCAGGGCCGCCGCCTGGGTGTCCGCGGGGTCGTGGTCGGCCGGGTGCCGCTCGACCCGGGTCAGCAGCAGCACCGACGAGGCACCGGTCACCCGCACACCGTGCCGGGTCCATGTGGTGCTGCCGCCGGTGACGGTGACCAGGGTGGTTCCGGTGAACGAGGTGCGCCCGTTCGGGTAGTCGACGCGCAGCCGCAGCAGGGCGGTGCCCGCACCGTCGGGCTCGACGGTGGTGGCGCGGGTGATCCGCAGTCCGCCGGGCAGGCCCGGCAGTTGCTCGTCGAGGGTGAGCTCGGCGCTCAGGCCGCCCGGTTCCGTCGCCGTCCGGTGGACGATCACGTCGTCGGCGCGGGAGACGAACACCTCGCTGCGCCAGGCGCCGCGCGTCGCGGTCACCACACCGGAGGTGAAGTCGACCTCCCTGCGGTAGGTCCCGGCTGGGGCCGCGGCGTCGTGGGTCTGCCGGACGCGGACCTGGAAGGCCGGGTGGAACGGCTGCACCCACAGGTGCGGGTGTCCTTCCCCGAACCGTTCGGCCGCCGTCGTGTCACCGGCCAGCAGCGCGTCCTGGAGCTCCCGCAGCCCGGCGGCGAGCTCCGGCGGGCCGGCCGTCTCGCTGCCGTTCGGGCACACCAGGGTGTGGTGGTTGACGACGACCCGCTCGTCGCCGGCGTCGCCGTACACCATCGCGCCGTGCCGGCCGTTGCCGCTGAGGAAGGCGTCCTCCCACCGCGTGGCGGGAAACGGTTCCCACGTCCCGTGTCTCACGGCCGTCCCGCCTCGGGTACGGCCCTCAGCACGGCGGCGCCGTGGCGGTCGAGCCGGAGCGGGCCCGAGACCGGGTCGCCGGTGAGCAGGTCCCGGTGGTGGCCCGGCACCGTGACGGTGACCGGTCCCGGAGCGTGGTTGAGCAGGAACAGCAGGTCTCCCCGCCGTACGGCCTCCAGCCCGGCCGGCCGGTCCGCCAGCACGGGCCGGACCCCGGCCTCTTCGGCGGCGCGTGCGAGCAGGTGGCGCAGGGCGGCGGGGTCGGGGAGCGTGGAGACGTACCAGGCGCTGCCCCGGCGCAGGACGGCCGGCAGACCGGCGAGTTCGCCGCCGGTGTAGACGCCGACGGTCTCGGCGGTGGACGGCTCCAGCTCCTCCGACCAGACGGTGCCGAGGAAGGGTTCCGGCCCGGCGCAGGCGACCGTCTCGCCGGCCTCCAGCGGCCACCATTCGTGGACCGTGGCGATGCCGAAGAGGTCCCGCAGCCGCTCGTCCATGCCGCCGGGCCTGACGCGGTCGTCGCCGTCCGCCGTGCCGGTGAGGAAGCCGGACACGAGCGTGCCGCCGCCCTGGACATGGCGGACGAGATTGTCGACGGCGGCGTCGGTCAGCAGATAGAGGTGGGGCACGACGACGAGACGGTAGGCGCTCAGGTCGTGCTCCGGGTGGGCGAAGTCGGTGGTCAGGCCCGACTCCCACAGGGCGCGGTGCCAGGCCCGGACGACGGCCGGGTAGTCGAGGTCGCGGGAGAGCCTGCCCTCCTGGTCGCCCGCCCACCAGGAGTTCCAGTCGTGCAGGATCGCCACGCCGGCGGGCACGCCGGCCCCCGCGACCTGCTCGCCGATCCCGGCGAGGTCCGCGCCGATCCGTTTGACCTCCTGGTAGGTGCGGCCCTGTTCACCGGCGTGGGTGACCATCGCCGAGTGGAACTTCTCCGCGCCCTGTCTCGACTGCCGCCACTGGAAGTAGCAGACGGCGTCCGCGCCACGTGCCACGGCCTGCAGCGACCAGAGGCGGTTCAGACCACGGGGCTTGGGATGGTTCACGCCCCGGAAGTTCACCGGCCCCGCCGCCTGCTCCATCAGCATCCACGGACCGCGCGCCTGGGAGCGCGTCATGTCCTGGATCATCGCCCCGTACTGCCCGCCCAGCGGATCGCGCGGGTCCGGATAGATGTCGACGGAGACGACGTCCTCCTCCTCGGCCCACCGCCAGGCGTCCTGACCGGTCCAGAAGGGCATGAAGTTGGTCGTCACCGGCAGCCGCGGGGTGCGCGCCGAGACGATGTCCCGCTCCGCTGTGTAGCACTCGAGGAGCGCGTCGGAGGTGAACCGGCGGAAGTCCAGGGTGCAGCCGGGGTTGCGCAGATACTGGGCCTTGCGAGGTGGCAGGGTCTCCTCCCAGTCGTCGTAGCGCTGGCTCCAGAAGGCGGTGCCCCAGGCGTCGTTGAGGGCGTCGAGGGTCGGGTACTTCTCCCGCAGCCAGCGGCGGAAGTGTGCGGCGGTCCCGTCGCACCAGCAGTACGTGCAGTACTCGTTGTTGATGTGCCACATGCGCAGCGCCGGGTGGTCGCCGTAGCGTGCCGCGAGGTCCTCGGTGATCGCTGCCGCGTACTCCCGGTAGACCGGTGAGCTGGGGCAGAAGTGCTGACGGGAGCCGTACCAGACCACCGACCCGTCCTCGCCGCGCGGCAGCGTCTCGGGATGCCGGGCGCCCATCCACGGCGGCGGCGAGGCGGTCGGCGTGGCGAGGACGACTCCGATGCCGTTGCCGCCCATCAGGTCCATCAGCCGGTCGAGCCAGCCGAACTCGCGTGCTCCCGGGCGGGGTTCGATCTTCGCCCAGGAGAACACGCCGAGCGTGACGGAGTTGACCCCGGCCTGCTTCATCAGCCGTACGTCCTCGAGCCAGGTCTCTTCCGGCCACTGCTCGGGGTTGTAGTCGCCGCCGAAGAGCACCCGGCGGCCGGTCGCGTCGTTCAGGGAAGGCATGGCAGGACTCGCTTCGTCACGGGAGGGGCGGAGACTGTCAGATGGGGTCGGCGTACTGGATGCCGCGGCCGTTGGTCCCCAGATAGACGCGGCCGTGCCGGCGCGGATCGCCGGTGATGGTCTCGCCGATCCACCCCCACTGGTGGGCGTCGTCGTTGATCCGCGTCCAGGAGGCGCCCTCGTCGTCGGAGCGGAACACGGCGGTGACCTGGTCCGTAGCGCCGACCTGGAAGATCGCCGGGTAGCGGGCGCCGGGGGCGGCCTTGCCGAAGCCGAGGGCGTAGGAGGCCCAGCAGCTGGTGACCTTGGTGAAGGTCAGGCCGCCGTCGGCGGAGCGGAAAAGCCCGTTCCACTTGGCCGAGAGCCACAGGTCGCCACGGCGTCCGGGCGCCGCCGCGATCCTGAACTGGCTGTCGCCCGAGGCCAGTCCGGACGCGCCGGCGGTGAACGTCCGCCCGCCGTCGGCCGAGCGGTGGACGGTGCCGGCGGCGGTGTCGTACGCGTAGAAGCGACGCGGGTCCACGGGGTCGGCGACCGGGGTGGCGCCCTTGGGGAAGGTGGGCACCTCGGCCCAGGTGCGCCCGTTGTCGGCGGAGCGGTGGGTGGCGTGCGTGGAGCCGTCCCAGTGGACGAAGGACCACAGCAGGACCCGGCCGTCGGCGCTCACCGCGATCGGCCCCGGGGCGGTGGCCGCGATCTCCGGCTGACTGCCGAAGGGGCGCCAAGTTCTGCCGCCGTCACGGGAGTACGCGCCGTTGCCGCCGGAGGCCCAGCCGGTCCGCACCACGTACGAGGGCTTGCGGGCGGCCGCCGCGAGACCGGTGGCGGTGCCGAAGACCGGGTTGCCGGCCATGCCGCGCGACGGCGAGGCGGTGAGCGAGTCGTGGTACATGACGCCGATGTCGCCGAGGCCGCTGAGGAGACGGGCCTGACCGGCGGACGGGGAGAGCAATTGCCGTACGGAGCTCTCCTCCAGGCCCCGGATCTCCGGCGCCCAGTTGACCAGGTCACGGGTCCCGTAGAGGGTGGCGCCGGTGCCGAAGACGATGTGGCGCGAGTCGAACGGGTCGACGGCGACCGTCTGGATCCACCAGCCGAACTTGGGCCGCTGCTCGCCCCAGCGGAGGTACGGCGTCTCGGAGACGTCCAGGACGGCGGTGTCCTTCAGGGACGTCCAGGTGCGCCCCGCGTCGGTGGACCGGAAGACGGTGTCGACCTGCGCCCAGCGGTTGTTGGTCGTGACCACCACGGTGCCCGGGCGGCGTGGATCGACGGCCACGCCGCCGTAGCCGAAGGTGTCGCGCGACCCGTCGGCCGCGGTGCCGCCGGGGCGGACGGGCGTGACGTCGGTCCAGCCGCCGGTGGCGGTGTCGAGCCGGTGCACACCGCCGTCGCTCTGGCCGTTCGGTCCTGGCGCGTCCGCGAAGGTGACGTACAGCGCGTGGCCCGCCTCGTCGTACGCCGCGCGGATCGGCACCCGGGCCGCCGCCCCGCCGGGCAGGCCGGGGACGTCCTCCCAGGCGGCGCCGTCGCGGGAGCGGCGCAGGGTGGGACCGCCGTCGGCCCAGGCCGCGTACAGCACCCGCCCGGCGGCGACGAGGAACGTGACGCCCTGCCCGGTCGGGGACGGCTCGGCGGGGAAGTCGGCCCGTGCCCAGGTCGCGCCGCGGTCGGTGGAGCGCCACAGCCCGTCGTGGCGGGTGCCGAGCCACAGCGTGTCGCTGTCGCGCGGGTCGACGATCAGGCGTTCGCCGGCCCCGCGGCCGTCCTCGTTGGCGCCGAGTTTGACCGGCAGGTCGGTACGGGACCAGGTGGCGCCCCGGTCCTCGGAGCGCAGTACGGCGCCGTTGCCGGCCCAGCTCTGGGTGTAGGTGCCGACGGCGAGGTACAGCCGGTCGGGGTGGTGCGGGTCGACGGCCATCGCCTCGACGCCGAGCAGGTTGTGGTCGTCCCAGCCGAGGTCGTCGTTGAGCGGCGTCCACGACGCCTTCGGGGCGTCCCACCGGTAGGCGCCGCCGATGTCGGTGCGGGCGTAGGCGAGGCCCTCGACGCGGGGGTGGAACAGGACGCCGGTGACGAAGCCGGTGCCGCCGATGACGACGCCCAGCCAGCGGTGCGCCTGGGCGCCCTGCGCCGCGGGGGCGGGGCGCGGCGCTGTTCCGGTCGGGCGGTCGGCCGCCGAGGCGGTGCCGCCGAGGACGGGCACGGCGGTGAGTCCGGTGGCGGCGCCGGCGGCGAGGACGGCGCGCCGGCCGGGGCTTGATGGCAGGGACATGACTAGTACCTCTATCCGTGAGAGGCGGGCGGGGGGGTGTGGTGAGGGCCGCCGTGTCCGGCTGTCGTCAGGTACGGCCGGACACGGCGGCGGTTCGTGGGCGCGCGCCGAGAACAGCGCGCGCGGGGTGGGCGTCAGCCCTTGACCGCGCCGGTGAGCATGCCCTTCTTGAAGTGCCGCTGGACGAACGGCGACAGCACGGCGACCGGCAGCAGGGCGAGCACCATGACGGCCATCTGGATGGACAGGGGCGAGAGCTGGCCGGTGTTGATGGCCTGCGCAAGTCCCGTCGGCCGTTCCTGTCTGAGGACGAGCTGCATCATCACGTTCTGCAGCGGCATCATGTCCTGGTCGCTCAGATAGATGGAGGCGTTGAACCAGGCACTCCAGTAACCGACCGCGTAGAACAGGGAGATGACGGCCAGCACCGCGCGCGACAGCGGCATGACGATCTGCCACAGGATCCTGGCGTCGCCCGCGCCGTCGATCCGGGCGCTGTCGATGAGTTCGGGCGCGACACTCATGAAGAAGGAGCGCAGGACGAGGATGTTGAAGACGTTCACCGCGCTGGGCAGGATCAGCGCGAGATAGGTGTCGGTCAGTCCGAGCCCCTGCACCAGCAGATAGGTGGGGATGAGGCCCGCGCCGAAGAACATCGTGGCGAGCAGGCTCATCAGCAGCGGCCGGTGCAGCACCGAGCCGGTGCGGGAGAGCCCGTAGGCGCACAGCACCGACACCGTCATGCTGAACAGCGTGCCGACGAGCGTGACGCCGAGGCTCACCAGCGCGGCCCTGGTGACCTGGCCGCCGCCGAGCAGTTCCTGGTAGGCGACGAAGGTGACCCCGCGGGGGACGACGACCAGGCCGCCCGCCTCGGTGATGGTCTTCACCGACGACACGCTGGTCACGAGGACGATCCACAGCGGGAACAGGACGGCGGCGCAGGCCAGGGTCAGGACCAGACCCTTGGCCGCGAGGCCCGCGGGGCGCGGCTGCTCCTCCCAGGCCGGCCGCAGCCGGCCGCGGGTCCCCGCACTCCGTTTGACGCCCAGAACGAGGCTCATCGCTTGTACACCCCCTGTTCGCCCATCATGTGAGCGACCTTGTTGGCCGCCAGCACCAGGCAGAGGCCGAAGATTCCCTTGACGATGCCGACGGCGGCCGCGTAGCTGAAGTCACCGAACTGGATGCCGACGTTCCAGACGTAGGTGTCGAGGACCTCCGCGGCGGTGGGGCCGACGGCGGTGCGCTGGAGGAGGATCTGCTCGAAGCCCACCGTCAGGGCGTTGCCGACCTGGAGGACGAGCAGCAGGGCCACCACCGGGCGCAGCGCGGGCAGCGTCACGTGCCACATGCGCCGCCACCGCGAGGCGCCGTCCATCGCGGCGGCCTCGTACAGATCGGGGCTGACGGCGGACAGGGCGGCGAGGAAGACGATGACGCCCCAGCCGGCGTCCTTCCAGACCATCTCGAAGGTGACGAGGAACTTGAACAGTCCCGGGTTCGTCATCAGGTCGATGCCCTCGTGGCCGTGTTCGCGCAGCGTCTGGGCGAGCATGCCGGCGCCGCCGAACATCTGCTGGAAGACGGTGACGACCAGCACCCAGGAGAAGAAGTGCGGCAGATACAGGATCGCCTGGGCGACGGCGCGCACCCGGGGCCGGACGAAGCTGTTGATGAGCAGCGCCAGCAGGATCGGCACGGGGAAGAACAGGGTGAGCTGCACCAGGAAGATCGCCAGGGTGTTGCCCAGCGCCTGCCAGAACAGCCGGTCCTCCACCATCCGCGTGAAGTGCTCGACCCCGACCCAGGGGCTGCGGGCCATGGCCTGCCACGCGTTGTCGCCTATGTAGGGGTCGTAGTGCTGGAAGGCGACCACGTTGCCGAGCAGCGGTATGTAGTTGAAGACCAGTACCAGCAGCACGGCCGGCAGCGTCATCAGGATCAGCGTGCGGTCGCGCCGCAGCCGGATCCGCCAGGTGATCCCGCCCACGCCGGCGGCGCGTGCGGCCGGCGCGGCCCCCGGCGGTCCCGGGGGCGCCTCCTCGCCGTCCCCCGGCGGCGCCTGGCTGTCGTCGGTGGTACGGGCGGGGCCCGCCACCTTGCTCTGCGACACGTTCTCTCTCCTCGTTCCCCGTCCGCCGGCCGGCCGCTCAGGACGCCTGGCCGCCGGACTCCTCGAGCAGCTTCCGGTACCAGTCGCGGAGCTGGTCGCCGCCGCGTGAACGCCAGTCGGAGACGGCCTGCTGCATGTCGGCGACCTTCTTGCGGCCGCGGACGATGTCCTTCTCCAGGTCCTCGAACTGGCTGCTGAGCTCGACCCAGCGGTTCGGCTCCTGGATCTGCATGCCGTAGAACAGGGGCTTGGTGAGGAAGGCGCCCATGCGCTGCTGCCAGCGGACCATGCCCTCGGCGACGTCCGGGTGGTTGGGGTAGGCGAAGAACTGCTGGGGGCTCGCGATGTACTCGTAGGTGGCGAAGACCTGGTTGTTGCCGGTCTCCGTCTTGGTGATCTCGTCGCCCTCGACGGTGTGGTGGACGCCCTCGACGCCGTAGGCCTTCAGGCGCTGCTCCTTGGTGCCGTAGGGGGCGGCGGTGAAGTTGGCGATGGCGAGGATGTCGCGGATCGTCCTTTCGTCGGCGTTCTTGTTGATGAACGCCCAGATGTTGGACGGCGAGCCGGCGTAGAGGCGGGGCTTGCCGCCGTCGTGGTGGAAGTAGTCCATGGCGGCCATGGCGAAGTCCGGGTTGTCGCCGCGCTGGACGACGGTCTTGCCGTACCAGTCGGAGATGTCCGCGTTGTACATCCACACCTTGCCGGCGGCGAAGAGATTGCCGATGTCGCCGGTCTCGGCCTTGGCGTCGGGGTGGACGAGGCCCGCGGAGTAGAGGGAGCGGGACCACTCGAGGGCTTCGAGGTACTCGTCGGTCTCGATACGGTGGACCAGCTTGTCGCCGACGAGCTTCCAGCAGGTGGGCTTCTCGTCGAGCACGCCGAAGAACTTGTACGCGGCCCAGGTCATGTCGCCGCAGCCCCAGACCTTGTTCCTGGCCGAGGTGACCTCCTTGGCCAGGTCGAAGAACTCCTGGGTGGTGGTGGGCGCCTCGTACCCCTTCTCCTTGAAGAGGTCGACCCGGTAGAACGGCGCGATGTTGGGGATGTCGCTGGCCGGCATGGGCAGGCCGCGCAGCTTGCCGCCGAAGACGGCCCGCTGCCAGGCGCCGGTGGGGATCGCCGCCAGGTTGGGGTACTCCTTGACCTTGTCGCCCGAGAGGTAGGGGCCGAGGTCGGCGAACTTGTTGTTGATGGCGCTCGGTATCTTGCCGCCGAGCTCCCAGCCGGGGACGACGACGGCGTCCGGGATGGAGCTGGAGGCGAGGACGGCGCCGAGCTTCTGCCCGTAGGTGTTGCCGTCCTGGTTCTGCCAGTTCACCTTGACGCCGATGGCCTCGTCCATCGCGGTCCAGTACGGGTTGCCGGACTTGGGCGGCGTGCCCCACAGGGGGGCCATGACCGTGACCGTGCCGCCCTGGCCGAGCTTCTTCGGGACCGAGACGGCGAGCTGCGCGGCCGGCAGGGCGGTGGTGAAGCCCAGCGCGGAGCCGTTCTTGCTCGGCACGTCGGGCTCCACGACGTCGGAGCCCACGAAGGTCGGCAGGATGTCCTGGAGCTTCTTGCCGGTGGTGGCTCCTTCGGCGCTTTCGCCCCCGGAGGAACCGCTGCAGGCGCCGAGCAGCGGTACGCCGCCGGCGACGGCCGCCGCGGCGACCGCGGTGGAGGCGAGGAACGATCTCCGGCTGGGGCTCTGGGCGTTGGGCATGGCGTCAACCCTTTCCTCACGCGGGCAGCCGGCGCATGAGTGATCGGCTTCGCGTAGGTGTGTCGGCGGATGTGTGGCGGCGACGAGCGGTGCGCTCCCTGCGAAACACAGTCGAAGCGCTTCGAAGCTGCAGCGAGGTTAAGTGAGGATTGCAAGCCGTTCAAGAGTCGAAGCGAAATTGACCGGAGGCCCGTTGCGGACCGCATCGTTCCCGGGGCGGGCTTCGGCGGGAGCTGGGACGATACTGGCCTGCACGTCTTGACACACCGCATCGGGCGACCCAGCATCGAAGCGCTTCGAATACTTTCCGGTTCCGCCATCCCGAGGGACTCCTGTGACCGACATTCATCCCCCTTTCCGTGACGGCCGGCTGCCCGTCCACGAGCGCGTGGAGGATCTGCTCCGGCGGCTCACGCTCGACGAGCGGATCGCGATGCTCCACCAGTTCGCGCCCGCCGTCGAACGCCTGGGCGTCGGCGCCTTCCGCACCGGCCAGGAGGCGCTGCACGGGGTCGCCTGGATGGGCGCCGCCACCGTGTTCCCCCAGGCCGTCGGGCTGGGCGCGACCTGGAACGAGGAACTGGTGCGCCGGGTGGGCGAGGCGGTCGGCGCCGAGACGCGCGCCATGCGCGCCCGCGACCCGCGGGTCGGGCTGAACGTCTGGGCCCCGACGGTGAATCTGCTGCGGCACCCGCTGTGGGGCCGCAACGAGGAGGGGTACTCCGAGGACCCCCTGCTGACGTCCGCCATCGCCGTCGCCTACACCCGCGGCCTGCGCGGCGACGACCCCGTCCACTGGCGCACCGCCCCGGTGCTCAAGCACTGGCTGGCGCACAACAACGAGACGGACCGGGACACCTGTTCCTCCTCGGTCCGGCCGCGCGTGCTGCACGAGTACGACCTGCGGGCCTTCCGCGCGGCCGTGGAGGCGGGCGCGGTCGCCGGGGTGATGCCGTCCTACAACCTCGTCAACGGGCGGCCCAACCATGTCTCCCCGCAGCTGGGCGCGGAGCTGCGGAGCTGGACCGACCGGTCGCTGGTGGTGTGCTCGGACGCGGGCGCCCCGTCCAACCTGGTCGACTCGGAGCACTACTTCGACACCCACGAGGAGGCCACGGCCGCCGCGCTGCGCGCCGGCGTCGACAGCTTCACCGACCACGGCCAGGACTCCTCGGTCATGACCGGCCGGGTGCGCGGCGCCTACGAGCGGGGCCTGATCGACGAGAAGGACATCGACCGGGCCGTACGCCGGCTGCTGCGGATGCGGTTCGACCTCGGCGAGTTCGACCCCGGCGCCGGTCCGTACGCCGGCGAGGCGGACTTCGACACCCCCGGGCACCGGGCGCTCGCCCAGGAGTGCGCCGAGCAGGCGGTGGTGCTGCTCAAGAACGACGCGCTGCTGCCGGTCGCCGAGGGCGCGCGGATCGCGGTCGTCGGTCTGCTCGCGGACGAGTGCAAGCTCGACTGGTACAGCGGCACGCTGATCCACCGCTCCACCCCGCTCGACGGACTGCGGGAGCGGTTCGGCGCGGGGAACGTCGTCTTCGCCGAGGGCATGGACCGCGTCCGGCTGCGGTGCGGGGACGCCTGGGTGCGGGTGCCCGAGCCCTCGGAGCCGCTGCCGGAGCAGGCGCGGGGCGCCGAGGGAGCCCTGGACCCGGCGCTGCTCGCCGGACGCACCGATCTGCCGCCGCTGACCTGCTCCGGCGCGTCCGCCGACGAGGCGACCGGGCTGGCGGTGGCCGACTGGGGTCACGGCGTGCTCACCTTCCGCGCCCCCGACGGGCGGTATCTGTCCGTCGCCGAGGACGGTTTCCTCCGCGCCTCCGCCGACCAGCCCGGCGGCTGGGTCGTCCACGAGACGTTCCGGCTGCGGAAGCACGGCGCGGGACACCTCCTGGAGCACATCGGGACGGGCAGGTACGTCTCTGTCGCCGCCGACGGCCTGAAGGTTGCCGACATCGGGGATGTTTTCGGCGTCGAGGTCACCGAGCGCGGCGAGGACGCGGTCGCCGCGGCCGCGGCCCGCGCCGACGTGGTGGTCGTCGTCGCCGGGAACGACCCGCACATCAACGGCCGGGAGACCGAGGACCGCCGCACGCTCGCCCTGCCGGAGCATCAGGACCGGCTGTGGCGCGCCGCCCTGGCCGCCAACCCGCGCACGGCGCTGGTGCTGGCCTCCTCGTACCCGTACGCGGTCGCCGACGCGCACGCCGCACTGCCCGCCCTGCTGTGGTCGGCGCACGGCGGCCAGGCGGCGGGCGCCGCACTGGCCCGGGTCCTCGCGGGCGACGTCTCCCCCGCCGGGCGGCTGCCGCAGACCTGGTACGCGGCCGACGCCGACCTCCCCGGACTGCTCGACTACGACATCATCGGCGGCGGCCAGACCTACCTCTACTTCCGGGGTACGCCGCTCTACCCGTTCGGCCACGGCCTGTCCTACGCGTCGTTCCGCTACGAGGACCTGACGGCGGTCGCCGAGGGCGACACGGTCCACGTGTCCCTCACCGTCACCAACACCGGCGCCGTCACCGCCGACGAGGTCGTCCAGCTCTACACCCGGGCCCTGGACTGCCCGGTGCCGCGCCCGTCGCGCCAACTGGCCGCCCACCGCCGGATCCCGCTGGCCCCGGGCGCGGCCCGGCGGGTCGAGTTCACGGTCCCGGTCGCCGAACTGGGCTTCTGGGACGTGGCCCGGGGGCGCTGGACGGTCACCGCGGGCCGGTACGAGTTCCTGGCCGGCGCGTCGAGCGCCGACATCCGGCTGACGGCCGCCGTCGGGATCGACGGCGAGACGCCCGCTCCGCGCACGGTGGTGGGACGTCCGGTCGAGGCAGCCGACTACGACGAGCAGCGCGGCACCCTGATCGTGGACCGGACCAGGACCTCCGGGGACTCCGTGACACCGGCCGCCGAGAGCGCCCCCGGTGAGCTGGTCTTCCGCCGGTGCGGCCTCGAAGGCGCCGCGTCGGTGTCCGTCGAGGTGTCCGCGACGGGCCGGGGCGCCGTCGAACTGCGGCTGGCGGACGGGACGGTCCTGGCGGCCTTCGACGTGCCGGCCACGGGCGGCGTGTACGACTACGTCACGTCCGGCAGCGGTCTCTCGCAGGACGTCGACGGTCCGCAGGACGTCCATGTCGGACTGCGCGGTCCCGTCCGGCTCGCGCGGCTGCTCTTCTCGGCATAACGCCACAACGGCCCCGCGGCTTGTCGGTGCGGTCCGTGATCTTGCCTGCCGGAGAATGGAACGCGACCTCGTGGATTCACCTCTTCGAGGTCGGTTTCTCAGCTCTCCGGAAAGGCAGTGGTGGCATGGCCCTCGACGCACCGGGCGTCACCGTCGCACGCGACGACGAACCCCTTGCGCCGGGGGACGGCCCGCCCGGGCCGCTCGCCCGATGTCGGTCCCTGTGGCCGATGGCCCTCTCCCTGCTGCCGCTGGGGCTCCTCGGGCTGGCGTCCTGGTACGGCCGGCATGTACGGCCGAGCGCCGACGAGTGGTGCTTTCTGCCCGTGGTCCGCGAGGACGGCATCGCCGGTCTGATCGGCAAGTTCTGGTTCACCGACAACGGGCGGCTCGCCAACGGCCTGCTGGTCGGTCTGTACGCCGAGTTCCCGGTCGCCGGACACCAGTGGTTCGGCCCGGTCAGCGCTCTGGTGATGGCGGCGCTGCTGTGGGCGCTCACCGTTCAGGTGCTGCGCAGGACCGGGCAGCGGGTGCCGCGCGGCGTGCCGCTGCTGGTGGCCGCGATGATCTGCGCGGTGTTCCTGTTCGCCACGCCCAACACGTACAAGACGTTCTACTGGCCGGCCGCGTCCGTCTCGCACACCCTCGCCCCGGTGCTGGCGTGCGCGGCGGCGCTGCCGCTGCTGTGCGCCCGTGGTCGGGGCGGCCGGGCGGCCGCGCTGGTGACGGTGGCCGTCGCCGGCGTGTTCATCGGGACGCTGTCGGAGGAGGTGGCGGTCGTCGCGCTGGTGGTGCTCTCCTGCGTGGTGCTCTTCGCCCACCGGATCTTCGCCGAGCGGGCGCGCCGCTTCGCACGGGTGTGGTCGCTGGCGGGGGCCGCCGGAGTCGCGGTCGGCACCCTGCTGTTGGTGACCTCGCCCGGTTCGCGCAGCCGGCGCGAGCGGTACGGCGCGGAGAGCACGACGTCCATGCTGGCCCCGGATTCCCTGCTGGGTGCGCTGCGCGGCTACGCGCAGATCCTCGAGACGGTGCTCACCACCTGGCAGTACGCCGGAGCGGTCGCGGCCGGTGTCCTGCTGGGCCTGGTGGCACGCGGCCGGCGGGCCGGGCCGCCGGTGCTGCTGCCGCCGCGGCCGCTCTTCCTCACCGGTCTCGGAGCGCTGGCCTTCCTGGTGTCCGGCTATCTGTGCACCGTCATCACCTACCCGGTCTTCGGCGCGAAGGTGGTCACCACCGAGCGGACGTGGAACGACTATCTGCTGCTGTACGTCCTGCTGCTGGTGGCGGCCGGCGCGTTCGCCGGCCGGGCGCTCCGCCCGCGCCTGGCCGGGCGGCGGACGGGCGCGGCGAAGGCGGTGGCCGCCGCCGTGTGCGCCACGGCGGTCGTGGGGCTCGTGGGGCCGCTGACCGGTCTGGGGCACGACATGCAGGTGCGGGCCGAGCGGTGGGACCGTCAGGACCGCTTCCTGCGCGAGGGCGCTGCGCGGGGAGCTACGGAGCTGCCGTACACCCCGTTGTCGGTCGGCAGGATGCTGGAGCCGTTCAGCCAGAACGGGCGCAGGGCGTGGCCCGCGCAGTGCGTCGCCGACTACTACCGCCTGGACAGGGTCACTTACTCGACACGGCCTCCCTGACCCGCCCGTCCGCCTGCGCGAGGCCGCTGCCGCCGCTCTCCCGGACCACGTAGTGGGGCCGGCCCTTGACCTCGTGGTAGATGCGGCCCACGTACTCGCCGATGACCCCGAGAGTGGCGAGCTGGATCCCGGCGAGCCCCACGACGGCGGCGATCAGCGTCGCGTACCCGGGGGTGTCGACGCCGTCGAGGAGTACGTTGCCGACGACCCACAGCGCGTAGGCGAACGCCGACAGGAACAGCCACAGCCCGGTGTGGATCGCCAGCCGCAGCGGACGGCTGTTGAAGGAGAGCAGCCCGTCGATGCCGTACTCGACCAGCCGCCGCCCGCCCCACTTGGAGCGGCCCGCGGCTCGCCGCACATTGGTGTACGTGAAGCTGACGGTGTCGAAGCCGATCCAGGAGAACAGCCCCTTGGAGAAGCGGTTGGACTCGGGCATGGTCAGCAGGGCGTCGACGGCCCGGCGGGACAGCAGCCTGAAGTCACCGGCCCCGTCGACGACTTCGACGTCCATGGAGCGGCGCACCAGACGGTAGTAGGCCTGGCTCAGCACCGTCCGCAGCCTGCCTTCACCCGTGCGGTCCCGCTGGGCGACGACCTGGTCGTAGCCGTGGCGGTGCAGCTCCAGCATCCGGGGCAGCAGGTGGGGCGGATGCTGGAGATCGGCGTCCATGAGGACGACCGCGTCACCGCGGGCCGTGCGCAGCCCGGCGAGCATCGCGGACTCCTTGCCGAAGTTGCGGCTGAGGGAGGTGTAGCGGACGCGGGGGTCGGCCGCCGCGAGTTCCTTGAGGCGTGCCCTGGTCCCGTCGCCGCTGCCGTCGTCGACGTAGCAGATCTCGAAGGCCGTGGCGGCCGGTTCGAGGGCCCCGGTCAGCTCCCGGTGGAAGGCGTCGATGACGTCCTCCTCGTTGAAGCACGGCACGACGACCGAAGTATGGACCGTTGTCATCTCACTCCATGCGCTCTGGCGGACCGGCTGCTTCCCCGCAGCCCGCTGCACGGAGGAAGAGGGCAGCAGGGACACCGGGGTTGCCTTCACGCTGGCGCGGAGATCGGTTCGCCATCGAGGATTGGGCCGTCGGCGGGCGCGTCCGGGTCAGATCCCCCTACGGCGCCGGAGCACCAGGGAGCCGCAGAGGAAGACGAGCGCGAGAGCGGCGGCGCCGACGCCGACCAGGATGGTGGCGCGCTCCCCGGCGACGCCGCCCGCGGCCGCCGGGGCGGGGGCAGGGGCGGACGAGGGAGCGGACGACGGAGTCGGGGCGGGGGTGGCGTCGGGAGCCGGCGGGGCGGGGGCGGACTGCGGCGGGGACGCGGGCGGAGCCGCCGGTGCGGGCGGGGGCGGCGGTCCGGGCTGTGCGCCGCTCTGCTGGACGTCCTCGTCGGGGGTGAGGACCAGGTCCGAGCACGAGTAGTAGGTGTCGGGCGTGTCCGTGTTCCGCCAAACGACATAGAGCACATGACGGCCCGTGAGCCCGGTGGGCAGACGCGCGCCGATCCGGTACGCCCCGTCCTCGAGCGCCGGGTCGGTGGCCGTGGCGAAGGGGCGGGTGTCGAGATCGGCCCAGGTCAGCGCCCGGGCCAGGTCGTACCCCTGGCGGGTCAGATACAGCTCGAACGTTCCTTGGTGCGGGATGGTCGAGCGGTAGGTGAGGGTGAACGTGCCGCCCGCCTTCAGCGGCGTGGCGGGCCAGTCGGCGCGGGCGGCGTCGAGGCCGCGGTACGCGTCGAGGCCAGCGCTGCACAGTCGTCCGTCGGGCACCGCCGCACGGTCCCTGCCGCCGACGCCGGGCAGCCGCAGGTTGTCCCAGGCACCGATCGCCCCGCCGTTCGCGGCGACGGCGGCCCGGCAGGCGCCCGACGCGCGCTGCGCCCCTTCGAGCCCGCAGACCGCGGTCCTGCTGACCGGGTCGGTGGGCGCCCCGTGCGCCCGGGCGGGACCGGCGACGGCCGGCAGGAGCAGCGCGGCGGCGGCGACGGCCGGCAGGGCGGACGGGGCGATGCGGCGACGTCCGGTCATCGGCTCGGACCTCCTCGGTGCTCGATCGGCTGCCGTGGAGTACGTCCGTGCCGGGGCCGGCGTTCAGTGCGGCGGGCGCACGGGGGCGGGCGGAGGTCAGGTGGAGATGGCTTCGAGCAGATCGCCGACCTTGGGCTCGGGCAGGGCGCGCGCGACGTCGGCCTGGGCGACGATGCCGACCAGCGTGTGGCCGTCGATCACCGGGAGCCGGCGTACCTTGTGGCGGCTCATCGTCCGCAGGATCTCCTCGGCCTCGTCGTCCGCGCCGATGGTCACGACTTCGCCCTGGGCGAGGTCACGGGCCTTCACCTGGGCGGGGTCCTTGCCGGCGCCGAGGACCTTCACGACGATGTCGCGGTCGGTGAGCATCCCCTTGAGCCTTTCGTCGGTGCCGCAGATGGGCAGGGCTCCGACGCCGAGCTCGGTCATCTTCTTGGCCGCCTCCAGGGCGGTCTCGTTGGCGCCGACGCAGGTGGCGTCCGGGGTCATGATCTCGCGTGCGGTCGTCATGGTGGACTTCTCCTCCTCGCTGCGGGTCTCCTCGGTGCGGGGCTGTGCGCCCGGGGTGGTGTCCGGCGGGGCGGCGAGCACGCCGTCGTCGCGGCGCAGGACCGCATAGCCCACCCCGATGCCGATGGCGACGGGCCATTCCAGTACTTCCGCGGCTCCGAGGACGCCCAGGCCCAGATAGAGCGGGAGACCCTTCTTGGCGGGCAGGACCTGCCGGGCGACGGCGACGGGGAGCATGGCCGCGTTGAGCGCGCCGCTCGCGACCTGGCCGGGTGAGGGCATGGACAGGGACACCGTGCGCTGCTTCCCCTCCGACGACGGTGGGGTGCCCTCGGACGCGGGCCCGCCGGGGCGCTCGCTCTGGGCGACGGTTCCGGTGCCGGACGGAGGGTGAGTTCGGGGTGTGGAGGTCACGGATATCGCCTCGCCTGTTCGATCATGAACTCATAGAACTCTTATCAATAGGTGTATCCCGTATCGCCCCTTTCATGAGCTTCGGCGAGACTGCCGGTGCAGGTTCATCCACACCGACCGCTCTGCTGCGAGGAGGCACGCTTCATGCCACCGGAGCACGCATCGGCCCTCGGGACGCCGCCGTTCCTGCGTTCCGTCATCTCCGGCGTCGCCTCCTGTGCGGCGTCCGGCGCCCGGGCCGCCCGGGGAATGGCGCAGAGTCTCGTGGACGGGCCCGGCCGTGAGGTGTCGTGGTCGTCCGATCGCTGCTACGTCGCGGCCTGCGGTGTCCACGGGCCGAAGGGGGAGGCCGTCGCCCGTCGTGTGGTGCGGGCGGTGGAGGAGCATCCGGGTGTGCTGTGGGCGCGGGTGAACGCGCCCATGGAACGGGTGATCATCGCGGTCGGCTCGCCCGCTCCCCCCGAGAAGGAACTCGTCGCGCTGGTCGAGCAGGCCGAGGGCGACCATGCCGCGGACGCGGAAGCGTTCGACGAGTGGCAGCCGGAGCCGCACCACCCGGCGGAGGGTCTGCCCTTCCCCGCGGTGCCGGCCCTGGTGGCGGACACGCTGGGGCTCGCGCTGGTGACGTTCCGGCGGGTCGCCCCCTGGTTCAACCTGCCCCCGGAGATCGCCGGCGGCATCGACGCGGTACGCCATCATCCACGCCTTCGGCACCTGGTCGAGGACATCGGCCCGAAGGAGCAGACCGACTCCCTGCTGCCGGTGATCGGCGCGCTGGTGCAGGGTGTCGCCACCGGCGGCGGCGGGCTCGCCCTGGACGTGCTGCAGCGGCTGGCGGTGTGGCGGGAGGCGAGCGCGGAGCGCACGGCGTGGAGCGAGCGCGAGCCCGTGCTCGTCCGCGGACCGGAAGAGGCCGCGGCCGGCGCCGTGACGACCGGCCGGGCGGGCCCGCCGCCGCGGGACGGCGCCGACCGGTACGCGGAGCGGTCGATGGCGGCCGGCATCGTCGCCGGGGTGGCCGCCCTGCCGTTCGCCGGCGTCCGCAAGGCGATCGCGATCGCCGTGGCCTCGGTGCCGAAGGCGCCCGGCGCGGGACGCGAGGGCTTCGCCACGGCTCTGGGGCGGTATCTGGCGCTGCGCGGCGTGGTGACGATGGACCGCACCGCGCTGCGGCGGCTGGGGCAGGTGGACACGATCGTCCTGGAGGAAGAGGCCCTGCGGGGGGACCGGTACGAGCCGGTGGACGTGGAGCTCCTGGGCGGCGCCGATCCCGGACAGGTCACCGAGCGGCTGTTCGCGGTCTTCGACGCCGACCGGCCGCTGGCCGTCGTCCGCGCGGGCGACTGGGTGCTGGGACCGCTGGACGAGCTGGAGCTGGAAGGGCGGACCGGCCGCAAGGCGGCGAGGCGGCTGCTCAGGCGCGGCAGCGAGAAGGTCATCGGGCTGGCCCGGGGCCGTCGGCTGCAGGCGGTGGCGGGGCTGGGCACCCAGTCGGCGCCCGGAGCAGAGGCCGTCGCCGCGGCGGCCCGGCGGGCGGGCGCACGGGTCGTGGTGGCCTCCGACCTGGAACGTCCGGGTCTGGCGTTCGCCGATGCCGTGGTGCCCGCGGGCGACCGTCTGGCGGCCTCGGTCCGCGGACTGCAGGCCGACGGCGCGGTCGTGCTGCTGATCTCCGGCAATCGCCGCGCGCTGGGCGCGGCCGACTGCGCGATCGGCGTGCGGCGCGAGGACGAGCACACCCCATGGGGCGCGCACGTGCTGGTCGGCGCGGATCTCGAGGCGGCGGGCCTGATCGTCGACTCGGTGGGGGTGGCCGCGGTGGTCGACCGCGACAGCCACTACCTGGCCGCGGGCGGGAGCGGGATCGGCGCCGTCGCCGCGCTCCAGGGACCGGCCTGGCGGGCGACCGCGCGGGGGCTCGCGGTGAGCAACACGGCCGGAGCCGTGGCCTTCTGCCTCGGCGCCTGGCGCGCCCGGCAGCTGCTGAGCCGCCCCCTCACGCCGCCGGTGACCCACGTCCCGTGGCACCTCATGCCCGCCGACCGCGTCCTGGAGCGGCTCGGAACCCGCCCGGAGGGCCTCTCCGCACAGGAGGCCACCGCGCGCAGCCCCAAGGCGCACCCGGGGGAGCCGGCGAAGCTGACCCTGCCGTACGCCTTCGTCGAGGAGCTCTCCAATCCGCTCACCCCGATCCTCGCCGCCGGCGCCGCTCTCGCCGCGGCCGTTGGCTCCCGGACCGACGCCGCCCTGGTCGCCGCCATCACCGGTGTCTCCGCGCTGGTCGGCGGCGTCCAGCGGGTGAGGACCGATCACGCGCTCGCGGAGCTCTTCGCCCAGTCGGCCATCGGGGCCCGGGTGCGGCGCGAGGGGCGGGAGCGTCTGGTCACCTCGGGCGATCTGGTGCCCGGCGACGTCGTCACGCTGGGGCCCGATTCCGTCGTGCCGGCGGACTGCCGTCTGCTCGAGGCGGAAGGGCTGGAGGTCGACGAGTCCTCGCTCACCGGGGAGTCCCTGTCCGTGAGCAAGGATCCCGCGCCCGTGGTCGCCGTACACATCACCGGGCGCAGCTCGATGCTCTACGAGGGCACCACCGTCTCCGCCGGGCGAGCCGTCGCCGTCGTCGTGGCGACCGGCCAGGCCACGGAGGCCGGACGCAGTCTCGCCACCGCCCGCCAGGCCGCGCCGGAGACGGGCGTCGAGGCCCGGCTGTCCTCGCTGACCCGCGCGAGCATGCCGATCGCCCTGGGCTCGGCCGCCGCCGTCGCGCTCTCCGGTCTCCTCCACGGCCGTCCGCTGTCCGACGATCTCTCCTCCGCCGTCAACCTGGCCGTCGCCTCCGTCCCCGAAGGGCTGCCGTTCCTCGTCAACGCCGCGCAGCTCGCCGCCGCGCGCCGTCTGGCCGACCGGGGCGCCCTCGTACGCAACCCCCGCACCATCGAGGCGCTCGGCCGGGCCGATGTCCTCTGCTTCGACAAGACCGGCACCCTGACCGAGGGGACGCTGGAGCTCTCCGGTGTCAGCGACGGCGAAGAGATCGCGCCCCCCGACCGGCTCGCCGGCCGCCACAAGGACGTGCTCGCCGCCGCGCTGCGTGCCACGCCGCGCGCCCGCCAGGCCGAGCCGATGGCCCACCGGACCGACCGGGCCACTGTGGACGGCGCCCGCCGGGCGGGCGTCACCACCCGTACCGGCGCGCCCCGTTGGCGCCGCACGGACGCCCTGCCCTTCGAACCGGCCAGGGCGTACCACGCCACCGTCGGCCACGCCGGCGGCAGTACCCTGCTGAGCGTGAAGGGCGCGCCGGAGAACGTCGTCGGCCGGTGCACCCGGCGTCGGCAGGCGCACGGCGCCGTGGCTCTCGACGACGCGGCCAGGACCGCCCTCACCGAAGCGGCCGAGGAACTCGCGGCAGCGGGCCGGCGGGTCCTGGCCGTGGCCGAACGCCGTATGAAGGCCGGTGAGGAACTCGCCGACGAGGCTGTGCAGGAGCTGGTCTTCCTCGGCTTCCTCACGCTCGCCGATCCCGTGCGCGACAGCGCGGCGCCCGCGACGGCCCGCCTGCGCGAGGCCGGCGTGCACACCGTCATGCTCACCGGCGACCACCCGGCCACCGCCGACGCCATCGCCTCCAGCATCAGCGACGGCGTCACACAGCCCAGGGTCTGCACCGGACCGGAGCTCGACGAACTGGACGACGACGCCCTGGACGAGCTGCTGCCCACCGTGGACGTCATCGCCCGCTGCAGCCCCACGCACAAGGTGCGGATCGTCCAGGCGTACCAGCGCGTCGGCCGCGTCGTGGCCATGACCGGCGACGGGGCCAACGACGCGGCCGCCATCCGTCTCGCCGACGTCGGCATCGCACTGGGGCGGCGCGGCACCCCGGCCGCGACCGCGGCGGCGGACCTCGTCGTGACGGACGACCGGCTGGAGACCATCGTCTCCGCGCTCATGGAAGGGCGCGCCATGTGGACCTCGGTCCGCGCGGCGCTCGCGATCCTCATCGGCGGGAATCTCGGCGAGGTCACCTTCAGCGTCCTCACCTCCGCGCTCACCGGCACCACACCGCTGAACGCACGTCAGATCATGCTGGTGAACCTCCTCACCGACCTCGCGCCCTCCCTCGCCATCGCGGTGCGCGAACCGTCCGGCCAGACCGGCGAGCGCCTGCTCGCCGAGGGGCCCCACCGCTCGCTGGGGACCGCGCTCACGCAGGAGATGCTGGGCCGCGGCATCGTCACGGCGCTCGGCGCCGGCCTGGCCTGGACGGCGGCGCGCCTCACCGGCCGCGGCCGGCGCGCGGCCACCGTCGCCCTCGCCGCCGTCGTCGGCACCCAGCTCGCGCAGACCCTCACCACCGGCGGCGCCGACCGCAACGTGCTGATGGCCGGACTGGGCTCCGCGGCCGTCCTCGTCGCCATCATCCAGACCCCGGGCGTCAGCCAGTTCTTCGGCTGCACCCCGCTCGGGCCCGTCGCCTGGGGCATCACGCTCGGCGCGATCGCCGTCGCCACCGTCTTCGGCCACTTCCTCGCACCGCTGATCACCGCCCGCCTCGTACCGGGCGACGACCGGGGTGCCGCCGACGCCGCTCCCGCCACGCCGTAGGGGAGTTCGGGGACGCCCGCCCCGGCGGGGTCAGAGGGTGATGCGGGCGGCGAGCGGGAGATGGTCGCTGCCGGTCGCGGGCAGCGACCGGACCTCGATCACCTGCGCCGACCGGGCCAGGATCTGGTCGATCCGCGCGACGGGGAGGGACGCCGGCCAACTGAAGGCGAACCCGGGGCCCGCCACATCCACGTGAGCGAGCACCGGGTCGAGCCCCCGGTCGTCGACGGTGCTGTTGAGGTCGCCCAGCAGGATCACCCGGGACGGCTCCTCGGCGGCGAGGGCGGCGGCCAGCAGCCGGGCGCTCTCGTCGCGCCAGGCCGAGCTGAAGCCGCCGCTCAGGGTGAGGCGTACCGACGGCAGATGGGCGACATGGACGGCGACCTCGGCCCGCGGGGCCGACACGGTGGCCCGCATCCCGCGGTTCCAGCCGGGGCCGATGCCGCGCGGCTTGATGTCCACCGGCCGTACGTCCTTCAGCGGATGCTTCGACCACAGGCCCACGGTGCCCACGACCGCGTGGTGCGGAAGGTCCCGGGCGAGCGCCTTCTCGTACGCGGGCAGCGCGGACGGCGTGACCTCCTGGAGGGCGACGATGTCGGGGCGTTCACGCAGCAGTGCCCGTGCGGTGCCGGCGGGATCGGGGTTCACGTCGCTGACGTTGTGCTGCACGGCGACGAGGTCGGCCGGTCCGCCCGGCGGGGGCGGCAGCAGCGCGCCGAACAGCCCGAGCCAGGCGGCGGCCGGCAGCAGCAGGGCGATCAGGGCCGTGACGGAACGGCGCAGCAGGGCGGCGACCAGCAGCACGGGGACGGCGAGGCCGAGCCACGGCAGGAACGTCTCCAGCAGACTGCCGAGCCGGCCGACGGCGTTGGGCACGGCGGAGTGGAAGGCCAGCAGACAGGCGACGACCCCGGCGAGGACCGCGATCACGCGTCCTCGCCGGAAGCGGGACCGCCCGCGGTGGTCCGGGCCCCACGTCCCCTTCCACGGCAGCCTGAGGCTCCTTCGCGGCGCGTTTGTTCCGCTGTCGTCCCTGCCGTGCCCGGCCACGTCGTTCATGTCCCCCGCTGCTCCGTTTCCCCGTCGGACCGACGATCTTGCCAGTTCGGGGAGGAGCGCCGGGGGGCGGGCCCGCACGGCGGTGGGTCAGTGGGCGGCGGGTTTCCGGGCCACCACGAGGCGGAGTCGCGGGCTGCCGTCCGCGAGGTGGCCCAGGTCGGTCAACGGGCGCAGTTCCACGGTGAATCCGGCCCCGCCGAGGTCCGCGAGCACGTCCGAGAGGGGGAAGGTGCGGTAGTACATGACGAACGTCGGCCGCCACAGGGCGTTGCGCACCCGCATGGCCACGTCGAAGCCGAGCAGCTTCCAGTAGAGCGAGGAGCCGGGGCCGGGCGGCGCGGGGACCGGGAAGGCGAAGCAGCCGCCGGGGCGGAGGGCGGCGTGGGCCTGGGCGAAGAGCGACGGGCGTTCGCGGGGCAGGAAGTGGCCGAAGGCGCCGAAGCTCACGGCCAGGTCGAAGACGGGCGCGAACGGCAGGGCCCGCGCGTCCGCCCGGACCCAGGAGACGGCCGGCCCGGCGGTCGGCCCTGGGGACGGTCCAGCGGTCGGTCCGGCGGCCGGTCCAGCGGTTGGTCCGGCGGTCGGCCCTGGGGAGGGTCCAGCGGTCGGTCCGGCGGTCGTGGGCGCGGTGGCGGTCGCCTCCGCGAGCATCCCGGCGCTGAAGTCGACGCCCACGGCCCGCTCCCGGCACACCTGCCGGAGCACCCTCATGCCCGCCCCGGTGCCGCAGCAGATATCGAGGCCGGCACGGAAGGGGCCGAGCGGCCGCAGGGCGGCGGTCACGGCGTCGAGCAGCGCGTCCGACGTCCGGAAGGGGGTGCGGTCGAACTTGGGGGCGAGCAGGTCGTAGCCGTGCTCGATCGAGGAGAGCGCCTGCACGGCGAGTTCCCGCAGCGTGGGGCCCCGGTCGGTGAACATCGCGGCCCAGCGTAGCGCCTGACGGGGCGGCGGAGACCGTCCCGCACTTTCGTCGTATTGACGATAAGCGGGCGGAGTCTATATCGTCAGAGAGACGAAAAGAGGGGGTTCTGTCATGGCCGACATCACCGCACGTCTCGGCTGGCGCCATCTGCGCGCCGCGCCCACCGCCCATGTACGCCACCACCGGCGCGGGCGTCTCGCCCACGACGGGACGGGCCTCAGCTTCTGGTTCCGCGCACTGACCGCCGCGCTGTCCGAGGTCCCGGTCGACGACCGTGAGCTCGCCGTGTCGTTCCACGCCCGCACCGCCGACTTCCAGGACGTCTCGGTGCAGGCGACCGTGACGTACCGGATCAGCGACCCCTCGACGGCCGCGGCGCGGCTGGACTTCTCCATCGATCCCGACACCGGGGCGTGGCGCGCGGCGCCGCTGGAGCAGATCGCCACGCTGCTCACCGAGACCGCGCAGCAGCACGCCCTCGACGTACTGGCCCGCACGCCGCTCGCGGCGGCGCTCGCCGACGGCGTCGCGGCGGTCCGCGCCCGGATCACGGACGGGCTGGCCGCGGAGCCGCGGCTGCCGGCCACCGGCATCGAGGTGGTGGCGGTCCGGGTCGTGGCGATCCGCCCGGAGCCCGAGGTGGAACGCGCCCTGCGCACCCCGGCGCGCGAGCAGATCCAGCAGGAGGCGGACCGCGCGACGTACGAGCGCCGGGCCGTCGCCGTGGAACGAGAACGCGCCATCGCGGAGAACGAACTCGACAGCAAGATCGAACTGGCCCGCCGCGAGGAACAGTTGGTCGAGCAGAACGGCACCAACGCCCGCCGGCAGGCCGAGGAGAGCGCGGCGGCGGACGCCGTACGCGCGGACGCCGAGGCGAAGCGCACGGTGCGCCTGGCCCGGGCGGAGGCAGAGGCGGCGAAGGAGGTCGGCGAGGCACGGGCCGGGGCGCAGGCCGCGTGGCTGCGGGTGCACGGCGAGGTGGACCCGGCGACCCTGCACGCGCTGGCCGCCACCCGGCTCGCGGAGAACCTGCCGAGGATCGACAGCGTCACCCTCTCCCCCGACGTCGTGACCGGCCTGCTGACCAGGCTCGGCGGACACCGCGGGGCGGACGGGCAGGACCGCGCGGGTGGGCACGGCTCCTCCACCGGACAGGGCGGCGGCCGGCCGTGAGTCTGGCCCCGCGCGCCGTCCTGGTGCACCGCAGCACCGAGTACGAGGAGCTGCTGGCCCGGCACGGGACCCACGGCCAGGCGGACTTCTTCCTGGCCTCGCGCGGCCGCGGCATCCGGGAGGTGGCCGAGCGGCACCACCGGACACGGCAGGCGCTGGCGGACGTGGCCGCCGCCGTACCGCTGCAGTGGCGGCAGGCCCGGGTGGAGCGGCAGGACCTCGACCGGTTCCTGTTCGGCCCCGAGGACGTGGTGGTCGTGGTCGGGCAGGACGGTCTGGTCGCCAACACCGCCAAGTACCTCACGGGCCAGCCGGTCGTGGGCATCGACGCGGAGCCGGGCCGCAATCCGGGAGTCCTCGTACGCCACCGGCCGCAGGACGCGCGGCGGTTGCTGCGCTCCGCCGTCCTGCCCGGCCGCACGACCGACGAGCTGACCATGGTGGAGGCCGTCGCCGACGACACCCAGCGGCTGCCGGCGCTCAACGAGATCTATCTGGGCCCGCCCGGCCACCAGACCGCCCGCTACCGTCTCGGCAACGAGGGCGACGGGCCGGACGCGGAGGCCCAGGCGTCGTCCGGGGTGCTGGTCGGCACGGGCACCGGCGCGACGGGGTGGCTGCGCTCGGTGTGGCAGGAGCGCGGCAGCCGGCTCGCGCTGCCGGGGCCCACCGATCCGCGGCTCGTGTGGTTCGTCAGGGAGGCCTGGCCGTCGCCGACGACCGGGACGACCAGGGTGGCGGGCGCGCTGGGGCCGGGCCAACGGCTGCGGATCACGGTGGAGTCGGACCGGCTGGTGGCCTTCGGCGACGGGATGGAGAGCGACTCGCTGAGCCTGACGTGGGGGCAGTCGGTGACCCTGGGAATCGCGGACGCGTCGCTGCGGCTGCTGGACTGAGCCTCGGGGCGGGGCCGTCGGCGGGCGGTCCCGAATGGCCTGACATCGCTCTAGCCGCCCCCTTCACAGGTACCTACCATTCGACCAACTCCCGGCCTCCGCAGGCCGGGATCACGGGCGCGTTTGTGTCATGTCCATGACTGTTCAACGACTCCGGCATACGCGCCGCGGAACACGAGCTCGCTCCAGAGCAACTGGTCCGAGACGGCCGCGTCGCCCCGGCGTGCGGCCGCACCCCCCAACCGGCGGCAGGCACAGAGGTGCCCCGGCCGCCCGGCACCTACAGCAATGGATCGGAGAACCCATGACCGGTGGAATGCTGGTGAGCGGCGCGCTCGCCGCGCTGTTCGCCTCCGCGCTCCCCACCCACAGCCCCGCCGCCATCACCGACCCGCCGCCTGACAAGATCGTGATCGAGGTCGCGACGGTCAACGGCTCCGGATGTCCCGCGGGGACGGCCGCCGTCGCCGTCTCACAGGACAACACCGCCTTCACCGTGACCTACAGCGACTACCTCGCCCAGGCCGGGGGCGACTCCCCCGCCACGGCGTTCCGCAAGAACTGCCAGCTCAATCTGATCGTGCATGTGCCCCAGGGCTTCACCTACGCGATCGCGAGCGCCGACTACAGAGGCTTCGCCTCGCTGCAGCCCGGCGCGAGCAGCACGGAGAAGGCCTCGTACTACTTCCAGGGCTCGCCGAGCACCGCGTTCCGGTCCCACAAGTTCGAGGGTCCGTACGACGACAACTGGCAGGCCACGGACCAGACGGACTGGGCGCAGCTGGTCTGGGCGCCCTGCGGTGTGCAGCGGAACTTCAACATCAACACCGAACTGCGGGTCGACAAGGGCACGTCGGACCCGGCGAAGACGAGCTTCATGACCATGGACTCGACCGACGGTGACATCAGCACCATCTACCACATGGCCTGGAAGGAGTGCCCGGGCCGCTGATCCGGACAGCCCCGGCCGGGACTCCCCCACCCGGCCGGGGCGCCCCTCCCCGCCGTCTTCGGACCGTCACAGCTCCTTGGCCGGGCCCTCGGACTCCGTGTCGTGCGGCGGCTCGGCGGCGGCCGGGTCGAGGATGCGCATCAGGAAGTCCCGGGTGCGCGGCTGCTGGGGGTCACCGACGACCTGCGCGGCCGGCCCCTCCTCGACGATCACTCCGCCGTCCATGAACACCACCCGGTCGGCGACCTCCCTGGCGAAGCTCATCTCGTGGGTGACGACCATCATCGTCATGCCCTCGGCCGCCAGTTGCCGCATGACCGCCAGGACGTCGCCCACCAGCTCCGGGTCGAGCGCGGAGGTCGGCTCGTCGAAGAGCATCACCTCCGGGCCCATGCTCAGCGCCCGGGCGATCGCCACCCGCTGCTGCTGGCCGCCGGAGAGCTGCGACGGATAGGCGTCGGCCTTGTCGGACAGACCGACGCGCTCCAGGTTCCGCCTGGCCACCTCGGCGGCCTGCTCCTTGCCCCGGCCCAGCACCCGGCGCTGCGGCAGGGTGAGGTTCTCGGTGACGCTGACATGGGGAAAGAGGTTGAACTGCTGGAAGACCATGCCGATCCGGCGGCGCACGGCGTCGATGTCGACATCGAGGTCGGTGACCTCGGTGCCGCCGACGAACACCTGGCCCGCCGTCGGCTCCTCCAGCAGGTTCACGCACCGCAGCAGCGTCGACTTGCCCGAACCGGAGGGGCCGATCACGCACACCACCTCGCCCCGGCCGATGTCGAGGTCGATGCCGCGCAGGACCTGGTTGTCGCCGAACGACTTGTGCAGGCCCCGGATCTCGATCTCCGGGCGGTCGGTGCTGTCCATGCTCCCGCTGCTCCTGCCACTCGTGCCGCGCGTGCTCGTACCGCTCATGCCCTTCACGGCGCTGCGCCCGCCGTTGCCGCCGTTGCCGCTGTCACCGCTGCTGCCGTTGCCCGCCTTCGCCGACGACCGGGGCTGCCCGAACCGCATACCGGCCGTCACCTGGCCTTGTCGGCGCGGGCCTCGAGGCGGCGCACCACGAAGCTGAGGGGCACGGTCACCAGGAGGTAGCAGAGTCCGGCCACGAGGATCGGCGTGGAGTTGGCGGTCTGACTCGCCAGGTCCCTGCCGAACTTCGTCAGCTCCCGCTCCTGGAGGGTGACTCCGAGGAACAGCACGAGAGACGAGTCCTTGAAGAGCAGGACCAGTTCGTTGGTGAGCGGCGGGATGATGATGCGGAACGCCTGCGGGATGACGACGGACACCATGGCCCTGGCGTGCGAGAAGCCCAGCGAACGGGCCGCCTCCATCTGCCCCTTGGGTACCGCCTGGATGCCGGCGCGGATCGTCTCCGCCATGTAGGCGGCGGCGACCAGCCCGAGGCCGAGGGCGACCTTGCCGTACGTACCGCCGGGGATCTCCGTGCCGGGGAAGGCCAGCGGCACGGCCACCCCGACGAAGATGAAGATCAGCAGCGCCGGCAGGCCGCGGAAGATCTCGATGTAGACGCTCGCCACCCACCGGTAGGGGGCGACCGACGACAGTCTCATCAACGCGATGACCAGGCCCAGGACCAGGCCGAAGACGAAGCCCGACACCGTGTAGACCACGGTGTTGCGCAGCGCGATGGTGATGATGTGCGGGAACAGCTCGGAGGCGAGGTCCTTCTGCGCGAACTGGTTCTGCAGCCGGTCCCAGTCGGCCAGCAGGCCGATCGTGATCAGGACCGCGACGAAGATCGCGTACTGGACGGCCTGCGACACCCGCCGCCGCTGGCGGCGGGTGAGGCGTGAGGTCACGACTGGCCCTGGGGCAGCGGACCGATCCACTGCTGGTAGAGCTTGTCGTACGTACCGTCGGCGCGGGCGTCCTTGATCGCCTTGTCGATGGCGGCCCGCAGCTTGTCGTTGCCCTTCTTCACGGAGAAGCCGTACTGCTCACCGGTCTCGATGTTCTGTCCGAGGACGAACCGGTCGGCGTTGGCCTTGTCCTTGAGCCAGCCCTGGACGACCGGGTAGTCGATGACGATCGCGTCGACCTGGCCGGTGCGCAGCCCGTTCAGCACGGCGTCCGAGCTCTCGAAGGCGACCGGGTCGAAGCCCTGCCCCGTGGCGTAGCTCTCGCCGGTGGTCTCGGCCTGCGCGCCCAGCTTCTTGTTCTTGGACTTGACGTCGGCGAGCGACGTCACGCCGCTCTCCTTCGTGGCCAGCAGCGCCTGGGTGGCGTCGAAGTAGGGGACGGAGAAGTCCACGTTCTTCTTGCGCTCGTCGGTGATGGTCATACCGGCGGCGGCCAGATCGCACTCGCCGGAGTTGAGGGAGGCGCCGGTCTTGAAGTTCTCGAAGGGGGTGTCGAGGATCTCCTGCTCCACTCCGAGGTCCTCCGCGACGAGGTCGATCAGCGCGACGTCGAAGCCGACGACCTTTCCGTCCCGCTCGAACTGGAAGGGCGGGTAGGGGAGGTGGGTGCAGGTGGTCAGCTTGCCCTTCTCCACCACGGGAACACCGCCCGCCGCCGTCCCCGGCCCGTCGTCGGAGGAGCCGCATCCGACGGCGAGGAACATCCCGGCAGCCATCGCGCCGGCGGTGGCGCGGACGCGGAAGCTGCTGCGGGGGTTGCGGTGGCCGCTGGCCGTCCCGAACACGGTGACCTCCATGGGTGGGGAGACGGGAGGCCGCAGCCCGCGACCGCCCGCCGCGATCGTAAGCCACGGGGCACGTGGTGCGGCGGAGCTCTCTACCAGGAATGTCACGTCCTGGACGAGCGGAACACCGGGCCCGAGCGCGTCCCTGCCTCTTGCCCACCGGTTCACGCCGGCGAACCACCCGCCGTCGGCCACAAGCCCGTTCAACTGGCCTACGCTGGGCGCGGCACACGTCCGGGCCCGGCCCGGTGACCGGCGATCGGTGAGGGGGCGACATGGGCGGACGGGTACGGCTCGTCCTCGCGACCTCCCTGGCGACGACCCTCGCGACCTTCCTCGCGACCGCTCTTCCGGTGGCTCTGCTCGGTTTCTGGTCCGTGTTCCTCGTCCTCACCGGTGCGGGCCCGGCGCCGGCCCACCTCTCCGCCGCGCCGGTCGCGGTGACGCCCGCGGCCGTCCCGCTCCCCGTCGCGGCGACACAGCGCCTCACGGACGGCGGGCCGCAGTCACGGCCCGCGGAGACCGTCCGGCAGCCGGCCGCCGTCGAGAACAGCGTGCGGCCGCCCGGCGCCCCGCCGGCCCTGCCCGGCGGGGGCACCGTCCGGTACGCCGAGCCGCCGCGCGGCGGTGAGACGGCCGGTCCCCGCCAGGAGCGGGCGCCGCCCTCCGGTCCGTACGACCCGCGGCACACCCGCGGACCTCCCTCCCCCCGGCACAGCTGACGTTCCCAGGCGTCCGCCGGCCGGTGCCGCGGCATGTCCGCGGCCCCACGCGCGCGACGCCTCTTCCCTCGCGTCCTCGACCGCAGGCGCCCGGCGCGCCTGCGTGCTGCCCGTGGAGACCCCATGTCATCTCGTGCCACGTTCTGGCGGGCGCTGTTCGCGCTCGCCGTCGTCGCCGTGTCCCTGTACGTAGCCCTGACCACCCCCGCGCGGCTCGGCCTCGACCTGCGGGGCGGAACCCGTATCGTCCTCGAGACCCGCGACTCCCCCACCGTGCAGGCCGATTCGGCCGCCACCGACCGAGCGATGGAGGTGCTGCGCCGGCGCATCGACGGACTCGGCGTCACCGAGCCCTCGCTCGCCCGCTCCGGTGAGCGGCGCATCATCGTCGAACTGCCGGGCCTTCAGGACCCGCGCAAGGCGGCCGACGCCATCGGCCGGACCGCGCAACTCACCTTCCACCCGGTCACCGAAGCCTCCGGGGGGCCGGCGAGCGGCCCCGCGAAGGACGGCGCCCGGGTGCTGCCCGACCCCGACGCGCCCGGACAGTTCCTGCGGATCGGCCCGCCCGCCCTCACCGGCGACGGGGTCGAGGACGCGAAGGCGGTGCTCGACACCCAGAACGGACGCGGCTGGACCGTCGACCTCTCCTTCCGGAGTGACGCCGCCAAGCAGTGGGCGAAGATCACCGGCGCGGCCGCCTGCGCGGCGCCCGGGGACGCGGCGCGCAGGGTCGCGATCGTCCTCGACGACCAGGTGGTGTCGGCGCCGGGCATGTTGAGCAGCGTTGCCTGCGGCGCCGGCATCACGGGTGGTTCCGCGCAGATCACCGGCGGCTTCTCGGCCGAGGAGGCCCGCGAGCTGGCCACCCTGGTGAAGGGCGGCGCGCTGCCCGTGCCGGTGACCACCATCGAGCAGAGCACGGTGGGCCCGACGCTGGGCGCGGAGGCCATCCGGGCGAGCGCGCTGGCCGCGATCATCGGACTGGCCTGCACGGGCGTGTTCATCATGGTGGTCTACCGGTTGCTGGGTCTGCTGGCCACGGTGGCGCTCGCGCTGTACGGACTGATCTCGTACGCCGCCGTCGTCGCGCTCGGCGCGACGCTCACCCTGCCGGGGCTGGCCGGGTTCGTGCTGGCGATCGGCATCGCCGTGGACGCCAATGTGCTCGTCTTCGAACGGGCTCGAGAGGAGTACACCCGGCCGACGGGCCGGGGCGGTTCCCGTCCACGTGATCTGCGGCGTCCGCTGCGCACCGGTTTCGCCAAGGCGTGGAGCGCGGTGGCCGACTCGAACATCACCACGCTGCTGGCGGCGGGACTGCTGTTCGTGTTCGCCACCGGGCCGGTGAAGGGCTTCGGCGTGACCCTGGCCATCGGTGTGCTGGCGTCGATGCTGTCGGCCATGGTGATCACCCGCCTGCTCGCCGAGTGGGCGGTGCGGATGCCGTCCGTCCGGCGCCGGCCGGCCGTGACCGGCATGGCGACGACGGGCCGGCTGCGGACGCGGCTCGCGGCGCGGACGCCGCGGCTGATGCGCCACCGGCGGCGCTGGCTGGGGGTCTGCTCGGGGCTGCTGCTGCTCGCAATCGCCGGGATCGGGGTGCGCGGGCTGGAGTTCGGGGTGGAGTTCACCGGCGGACGGGTCGTGCAGTACGCGGCCGAGCGGTCCGTCGACGCGGACACCGCCCGTCGGGCCGTCGTCTCCGCCGGGTTCCCCGACGCCGTCGTGCAGTCCACCGACGGCGACGGGATCTCCGTACGCACCAAGGAGAGCGGCGACGAACAGCAGGAGCGGATCCGTGCCGCGCTCGACGGCGTCGCGGGGAAGGTCACCGTCGAGCGGGACGACCTCATCGGCCCGAGCCTCGGCAGCGAGCTGCGCAAGTACGCCCTGATCGCGCTCGGAGTCGCCGTCGCCGCGCAACTGCTGTATCTGTCGGTGCGGTTCCGGTGGACATTCGCCACGGCCGCGGTCGTCGCGATGGCGCAGGACGTGATCCTGGTCGTGGGCCTGTTCGCCTGGCTCGGCAAACCCGTGGACAGCGTCTTCCTCGCCGCGCTGCTGACCGTCGTCGGCTACTCGGTCAACGACACGGTCGTGGTCCTCGACCGGCTGCGCGAGCTGCGCAGGGTCGGCGGCTCGATCCCGCTGCCGGACCTGGCCGACCGGGCGGTCGCGCAGACCCTGCCCCGTACGGTCAACACCGGTATGGGGGCGCTGTTCGTGCTGGTCGCGCTGGCCGTCCTGGGCGGTGACTCGCTGGCCGACTTCTCCGTCGCCCTGATCGCGGGGGTGGTGGTGGGCATGGCCTCTACGGTGTTCACGGCGATGCCCGTCGCGCTGCTGCTCCAGTCCCGGCATCCGGAGGGACGGGGGTCGGGGCGGGCGACGCCTGCGAAGGAACGGGCGCGGGACCGGGACCGGTCGGGCGCCGTGGTCTGAGGCGGGGCGGGGCGGAAGCGCGCGAGCCACCGCCGTCGCAGCGGCGAACACTGCTGCGACGGTGGTGGCCCGTGCGGGTGGGTCGGGCGGCCGCGGGCCGGTCAGTGGTGGGCCGCGGGGGCCGGGGCGGGACCGTCCGCCGTGGTCGCGGCGGACGCGGAACCGGCGACGACGCGGCTGCCGGACGACCGGGCCTCGCGGCGTTCGAGGGCGGCGGACAGCACGGCGAGCGCCAGGGCGGCCGCGGCGAGGAGGGCCCCGACCCAGTTGGGGGCGGTCAGTCCCATCCCGGCCGCGATCACGAGACCGCCGAGCCAGGCGGCCAGCGCGTTGCCGAGGTTGAAGGCGCCGATGTTGACGGCGGAGGCCAGCGTCGGGGCGCCGTGGGCCTGGTCCAGGACGCGCTTCTGCAGCGGGGGCACGGTCGCGAAGCCGAGCGCGCCGATCAGCACGATGGAGATGGCGGCCGGCGCCTTGTGGTGCGCGGTCAGCGTGAACAGGCCCAGGACCATGGCGAGTCCGGCGAGGGTGGTGTAGAGCAGGGGCATCAGGTGCTTGTCGGCGTACCTGCCGCCGAGCAGGTTGCCGCCGACCATGCCGAGGCCGAAGAGGACGAGCAGCCAGGTGACGGAGGTGTCGGCGAAGCCGGCGACCTCGGTCATCATCGGGGCGATGTAGGTGATCGCGGCGAACACGCCGCCGAAGCCGAGGACGGTCATCGCCATCGCCAGCAGCACCTGGGCGTTCTTGAAGGCCGCCACCTCGTCGCGCAGCCGTACGCCCCGGGGCCGGGGCAGGTCGGGCACGAGGCGGGCGATGCCCGCCAGGCCGATCACACCGAGCAGGGCGACGAGCATGAAGGTGGTGCGCCAGCCGACGGACTGGCCGATCAGGGTGCCGCCGGGAACACCGACGACGTTGGCGACCGTCAGGCCGGTGAACATCATCGCGATCGCCCCGGCCCGCTTGTCGGGGGCGACGAGCTCCGCGGCGACCACCGAGCCGATGCCGAAGAACGCGCCGTGAGCCAGTGAGGCCACGATCCGGCCGGTGAGCATCATGCCGAAGGTGGGCGCGAGCGCGGACACGACGTTGCCGGCCACGAACAGGCCCATCAGCAGCATCAGCATCCGCTTGCGGGACACCTTGGTGCCCAGCGCGGTCATCAGCGGGGCGCCGACCACCACACCGAGGGCGTAGCCGGTCACCAGCAGACCGGAGGTGGGGATCGACACCCCGAAATCGGCCGCGACCTCGGGGAGCAACCCCATGATCACGAACTCGGTGGTGCCGATGCCGAAGGCACCGACCGCCAGAGCCAGCAGTGCGAGGGGCATGGAGAGACCTTCCAGAGAATTGCGAGTACACCTTACGCGCGTCGACAATAGTTGCGTACGCGCTTGATTGCAAACGCGCTGTTTTTACGGGAGTGCTGTTCCTGCAGGGCGGCGACCCGCGTACCCGGGCAGCCGGAAGCCGAGCCCGCGCCCGGCCCGCACCTCAGGCAGGTCCGTACCAACCTCTTGACAGTGGGTTAGTCCACTTCTTAAATCACGTGGTGAACTAAGCTGTCATATCCCTGACAGAGCCCCTCCCTCCCCACACCTTTCGGAAGGGAGAGTCATGGACTCCCCCCGCTTCCCCCGCCGCCTCCTCGCGGCCGCCATGTCCGTCCTGGCCCTCGCCGTCCTCGGCACCGGAGTGGCCGACGGCGCCCCCGCGCAGCAGACCGCCTCCGACACCGTGCGACCCGCCGCGGAGGCGGCCGCCGTCACGTTCTCCGACGACTTCGACGGACCGGCCGGCGCCGCCGTCGACAGCGGCAAGTGGCAGATCGAGACCGGCGACAACGTCAACAACCACGAGCGGCAGTACTACACGGCCGGCAACCGCAACGCCGCGCTGGACGGCCAGGGCCACCTGGCCATCACCGCCCGCCGTGAGAACCCGGGCAACTACCAGTGCTGGTACGGGCGTTGCGAGTACACCTCGGCGCGGCTGAACACCGCGGGCAGGTTCACCACGACCTACGGCCACGTAGAGGCCAGGATGAAGGTGCCGCGTGGGCAGGGCATGTGGCCCGCGTTCTGGATGCTCGGCAACGACATCGGACAGGTCGGCTGGCCCGCCTCCGGCGAGATCGACGTCATGGAGAACGTCGGCTTCGAGCCGTCCACCGTCCACGGCACCCTGCACGGGCCCGGCTACTCGGGCTCCGGCGGCATCGGCGCCGGCTACACGCTGCCCGGCGGCCAGGCCTTCGCCGACGCGTTCCACACCTTCGCCGTCGACTGGTCGCCGAACAAGGTGACCTGGTCGGTGGACGGCCACGTCTACCAGACCCGGACGCCCGCCGACCTCGGCGGCCGCCAGTGGGTGTTCGACAAGCCGTTCTTCCTCATTCTGAACCTGGCGGTCGGCGGATACTGGCCCGGCGACCCCGACGGCAGCACGGTCTTCCCGCAGCAGCTCGTCGTCGACCACGTCCGGGTCACCACCGGCGACAGCCCGGCGACGGGCGGCCCGATCACCGGGATCGGCGGCAAGTGCGTGGACGTGGCGGGCGCGAACACCGCCAACGGCACTCCCGTACAGCTCTACGACTGCAACGGCACGGCCGCGCAGCGCTGGAGCGTGGGCGGCGACGGCACCATCAGGGCGCTCGGAAAGTGCCTCGACGCCGCGTCCGGCGGTACGGCCGACGGCACCCTGGTCCAGCTCTGGGAGTGCAACGGCACGGCGGCCCAGCGCTGGGGCGCCAACGCCGCGCGCGACATCGTCAACCCGCAGGCCGACAAGTGCCTGGACGCCACCGGCAACAGCTCGGCCAACGGGACCCGGCTGCAGCTGTGGACCTGCGGCGGCACGGCCAACCAGAAGTGGACGGTGACGCGATGACCGGCGGGAGCGGGCGGGCCCACTCTCAGGTCAGGCGCAGTTCGACGTAGGGCACGCGCCGTCCGGGGCTCCCTGCCTCGCCGTACGGCGGGGATCAGGCGGCGCGGGCCGGCGGGGCTCCTTCGACGGCGAAGGTCACCTGGTCGGCATAGCACCACCACCAGCCCTCGCCCGGCTCGTAGGAGCGGATGACGGGGTGGCCGGTGGCGGCGTGGTGGGCGGAGGCGTGCCTGTGCTCCGACGAGTCGCAGCAGCCGACATGGCCACAGGTCTGGCACTCCCGCAGATGGACCCAGCCGTCACCCAGGGCGACGCACTCGGGACAGCTGTCGGGACTGTCGGGACTGACGGCCCTGATCTGGTCGAGGTGCCCGCAGACCGGGGCCGTGTTCTCACTGGTCGTCATAGCAGGTACCTCCAGGGCCCCGTGACGTCAGAAGCTGCGACCACCACGCCCGCGCAGACCGGCCCGCCGGGACCGGCAGCCCGTCCGGGCGTGGCCACCCCACGCCTTCCAGGCTGCCACCCGGGGCCATCTCTGTCACCTCACGCCGACGCGTCCTGCGCCGGCGAGGAAGCCGCGACTGCGCTCTCGGCGACGGCGAAGACGCCCAGCGGAAAACGGGTGGTCTCGGCGCTCGCGCGCAGGACGCGCCGTGCCGCGCCGCTGGCGGTGACCACCGCCAGCGGCACCTGCAGTCCGCTGCACATACGGTGGACCCGTAGCACCGCGCTGAGCGTCGCGGCGCTCACCACCGGCGCGGCGAGTACGAGGACCACCGGCAGCGGCAGATGGGATCGGACGAGGCGCGCGATGTCCTGCACCGCGTAGGCCCGGCTGCTGATGTCGATGTCGACCCCGACGGTGACGACCAGGACCCCCTGGTCGACTGCATGGACAAGCATCGCGATTCTCCGATCACGCGCCTTATGAGAGGTTTGGCCGTATTGAAACTGCCCGCACGGCAGGTCCGCAAAGCGCCACGACACGGACGGGCGAACAGGGTCTGTTCCGGGCTGGTCCGGCGGCCGTCGGCACCGCACCCCGCACCCCTCGGTCAGGCCGCCGGGCAGGGCGCGGTAGCGTCGGGCAACACCGGTGATCGGAGTCTTACGGATGGCCCGGATATTCAGCGTCTCGCACAGCGTCGTGATCGACGCCGCACCCTCGACGATCTACGCGCAGGTCAGCAACCCCGCGCTGATGGGGCACTGGAGCCCCGAGAACCGCGGCGCGACCGTGCACGACGGGCGTGAACGGGCCTACGTCGGGATGGTCTTCGACGGCCGCAACACCCGTGGACCGTTCAGTTGGACCACGCGCTGCACGGTCACGGCGGCGGATCCGGGCGAACGGTTCGCGTTCCGGGTGCGGGCCATCGGCAGGAAGCGGCCCCTGCTGCCGGGCCGGATCGCCACCTGGGAGTACCGCTTCCAGCCGGCCGCGGGCGGCGGGACACGGGTGACGGAGACCTGGATCGACGACCGCCGGGGATGGCCCGACTTCGTCGCCGCCGCCTTCGACAAGGCGGCGACCCGGGGCCACACCTTCGCCGAGTTCCAGCGCCGCAACATCCGCAGGACGCTGGAGAATCTGAAGCAGGCGATCGAGTCGGACTCCGCCTGACGTCCTGACGTTCTGGCGTTCTGGCCCTTTGACGTTCTGGCGTTCGCACGGGCCAGGCAGGCAGGCGGCGGCCCGGCCGCGTGTCCGGTCAGTCGGTCGTGAGGCCCTGCGCCGTGGCGGCCAGGGTGTCGAGGACCGGGCGGATCAGAGGGTGGCTCTCCGCGCCGCGGCGGACCGCGGCGAAGACACGGCGCGTGGCGGCCGGGCCGGCAACGGGGCGCACCACCGTGTCGCGCAGCTCCATGCCGCGCAGGGCGGAGCGGGGCACGAGCGCGACCCCGGCGCCCGCTCCGGCGAGGGCGACGACGGCACGGAAGTCGTCGGAGGAGTGCACGAGGCGCGGCTGGAATCCCGCCAGCTCGCAGGCCAGCAGCACCATGTCGTGACAGGGGTTGCCCGGGTAGGGGCCGATCCAGTCGCTGTCGTGGAACTCGGCCAGCTCCACATGTTCCGTCCCGGCGAGCGGGTGGTCGGCGCGCAGGACCGCGTCGAACGGTTCCGCGTACAGCGGCACCCGGGCCAGCCGCCGGTCGTCCGCGCCGGGAGCACCCCGGTACTCCACCGCGACCGCGATGTCCGCCTCCCCGTCGAGCACCAGCGGCAGGCTTTCGTCGCCCTCCGCGTCCCGCACCCGTACGCGGATGCCGGGGCGCGCCGCCGCCAGCCGGATCATGGCCGGGGCGACGACCTCGGCGATGCCGGTGGCGAACGCGGCGACGCTCACCTCTCCGGCCGCGCCGTCCGCGTACGCGGCGAGCTCTGCCTCTGCCCGCTCGAGCTGCGCCAGCACGGCGTGGGTGTGGGTGAGCAGGATCTCGCCGGCCGCCGTCAGCCGCACGCCCCTGCCGCTGCGGATCAGCAGGGCGTGGCCCGTCTCCTGTTCCAGCGCGTTGAGCTGCTGGGAGACGGCCGAGGGGGTCAGATAGAGCGCGGACGCCGCGGCGGTCACCGTACGGTGGTCCGCCACGGCCCGCAGAATACGCAGCCGTCGGGGGTCGATCACCCGGCCATTGTCGCGCGTGCGTCGACGAAGGCCGCCACCGCCCGCTTCACGTCCTGGGTGGAGTGCGCCGCGGAGAGCTGGACCCGGATCCGCGCCTGGCCCATGGGGACGACCGGGTACGAGAAGCCGATCACGTACACGCCGCGTTCCAGCAGCAGTTCGGCCATGCGTCCGGCCTCGGCGGCGTCGCCGATCATGACAGGGGCGATGGCGTGGTCGCCGGGCAGGATCTCGAAGCCGGCCGCGGCCATCTCGGTGCGGAAGAGCTTGGTGTTGGCGGTGAGCTTCTCCCGCAGGTCGCCGGCGGACTCCAGCAGGTCGAGGACCTTGAGGGAGGCGGCGGCGATCACCGGGGCGAGGGAGTTGGAGAACAGGTACGGCCGGGAGCGCTGGCGCAGCAGCTCCACGATCTCCGCGCGGGCGGCGACGTAACCGCCGGAGGCGCCGCCGAGGGCCTTGCCGAGGGTGCCGGTGATGATGTCGACGCGGTCCATCACACCGTGCAGTTCGGGGGTGCCGCGGCCGCCGGGGCCGACGAAGCCGACGGCGTGCGAGTCGTCGACCATGACCATGGCGTCGTAGCGGTCGGCGAGGTCGCAGATCTCGGCGAGCGGGGCGACGTAGCCGTCCATGGAGAAGACGCCGTCGGTGACGATCAGCCGGCGGCGGGCGTCCTGCGTGTCCTTGAGCTGCTGCTCGAGGTCGGCGAGGTCGCGGTTGGCGTAGCGGTGGCGGCGGGCCTTGGACAGGCGGATGCCGTCGATGATGGAGGCGTGGTTGAGGGCGTCGGAGATGACCGCGTCCTCGGGGCCGAGGAGGGTCTCGAACACGCCGCCGTTCGCGTCGAAGCAGGAGGAGTAGAGGATCGTGTCCTCCTGGCCGAGGAAGGCGGCCAGCCGCTGCTCGAGCTCCTTGTGGATCTCCTGGGTGCCGCAGATGAAGCGGACGGACGCCATGCCGTAGCCCCAGCGGTCGAGCGCGTCCTTGGCGGCGGCGACGACCTCCGGGTGGTCGGCGAGGCCGAGGTAGTTGTTGGCGCAGAAGTTGAGGACGTCGCCGGGGGCCCCGCCGGCGGTGACGGCGACGGAGGCGCTCTGCGGGGTGCCGATGACCCGCTCGGGCTTGTAGAGACCGGCGTCGCGGATCTCGTCGATCGTGGCGCGCAGGTCGTCGCGGACGGACGCGTACATGAGGCTTCTCCTGGGTGCGTGAGCGCGGGGGCGCGGACGGTCAGACGGTCACGGTCAGACGGTCCAGTCGAGGATGATCTTGCCGCTGCGGGCGGTGGCGGCCTCGTCGAAGGCCGCGTCGAAGTCCTGGTAGCCGTAGCTTCCGGTGATCACCGGGCTGAGGTCGAGGCCGCCTTCGAGCAGGACCGTCATCGCGTACCAGGTCTCGAACATCTCGCGGCCGTAGATGCCCTTGATGGTGATCATCGAGGTGACGATCTTCGACCAGTCGACGGCGAACTCCTGCGCGGGCAGCCCGAGCATCGCGATGCGGCCGCCGTGCGTCATGTTGTCGACCATGTCGCGCACGGCCTCCGGGCGGCCGGACATCTCCAGACCGATGTCGAAACCCTCCTTGAGGCCGAGCTGCCGCTGCGCCGCCGCGATGTCGGTCTCAGAGACGTTGACCGCGAGGGTCGCTCCGACCTTGCGGGCGAGCTCGAGCCGGGACTCGCTGACGTCGGTGATGACGACGTTGCGCGCGCCGGCGTGCCGGGCGACGGCGGCGGCCATTATCCCGATGGGGCCGGCGCCGGTGATGAGGACGTCCTCGCCGACGAGGGGGAAGGACAGCGCGGTGTGCACCGCGTTGCCGAACGGGTCGAAGATGGCGGCGACATCGAGGTCCACCTGGGTGCGGTGCACCCACACGTTGGACGCGGGCAGTGCCACGTACTCGGCGAACGCGCCGTCGCGGCCGACGCCGAGGCCGATGGTGCTCCGGCACAGGTGGCGGCGGCCCGCCAGGCAGTTGCGGCACTTGCCGCAGACCAGATGGCCCTCGCCGCTGACGATGTCGCCGACCGCGATGTCGTTCACGTCCGCGCCGACCGCAGCGACCTCGCCCACGAACTCGTGGCCGAGAACCCTCGGCGTGGAGACGGCCTGCTGGGCCCAGCCGTCCCACGACCTGATGTGCAGGTCGGTGCCGCAGATGCCGGTGCGCAGCACCCTGATGAGCACGTCACCGGAGCCGGTCTCCGGCTCGGGGACGTCCATGAGCCACAGGCCGGGCTCGGCATGCTGCTTGACAAGTGCCTTCATCGATGCGGCTCCAGGCATGGGGTGACGGACGGTCGCGGTGACCGGATATCGAAAATACGGCCCCGGTCAGTGGACGGGCTCCAATTTGCCCAGCTCGGAGCGTCACGTCCATCGAGGTTTTCTTAAGCGGGCCCACAGCGCAGCTTCATGCCCGCGCCGGCCGTCTGCTCAGCAGCCGCCCGAGCAGGCTCCGGACCCTCCTCCGCGAGGGGCCCGGCCCGGCCTGGCGGCCGGGTGCGTGGCGGGGTGGGCGGCCCGGTGGATGGGCGAGTGAGCGGCCGGGTGGGTGCCACCGGCCGGAGCCCTCAGCCGCCGGCGCAGGCTCCGGCCGGTGGCCGGGGGCGGGGCGTGGGGCGGGGCGTGGGGCCGGGGAGTGTTCGCGCGCCTGCCGCAGCGCGTCGGCGAGGCTCGTCCGGTGCCACAGGATCTCGTCGGGGTCGTCGGCCCGCAGCAGCCGCTCCACGATCTCCTGCCCGGCGGGCGACTTGGGCCGGGCCGCTGCGAGCTCGGGACGGAGCACCCGCAGATACGAGCGTTCGTACGGATCGGGGACCACCTCGGCGATCGTCACCGGATCGAGCAGGGCCGCGATCGCGGCGGCCTGCTGCCACGGGTCGGCGGCGAGGCGCAGCAGTTGGCCGAGCCGCCGGCCACGCCAGTTCCGCGGGCGCCGGTCCTCGCCCGCCTCCAGTGCCGCGCGGGCCTGAGGCGGCGTCGCTCCCGTCAGCAGCGCCGGGTGGTCGCGGGCGAAGTCCCTGACCTCTTCGGCGAGGTAGAGCCACACCACGGCGTGGTAGCGGTTGACATAGAAACGGACCGGGGTGAGGTGGCCCGTGCGGGCGAGCCTGAGGAACCTGCCCGGACTGATCGAGGCGAGGGCCGCGCCGTCCGCCGTGCCGACGGTCCGCAGCCGGTCCCGGAGCGTGTCGGGAAAGCCCTGCCGTCCCCGGAGCCGCTCGATCTCCCTCCGGTCGAAGCGTGGTGGCCGGCCCCGCCCGTCCGGCAGCGCGGGCACCTGCCCGAGCTGGACCGCGAGGTCGAACTCGCCGCGCCGCAGGCCCAGTTCCTGGGCGGCCCGGCCGGACGCGAAGCTGGTCGTGACTGTCTGTCGTACCGTCATGTCGGTCTCCCCCGTGAGCGGTGAATACTCTCGGTGACGACCGTAGCCCGGGACGGGGACATCCCGCCGCGGCCTGTGGACAACTCGTTCCTGCCCTGTTCAAACGTGTCAGAGCTGTTCAAACGTCAGAAGGGACTGCCGCCCGGCTGTCGCGCGTCGACCGCCAGGTGCTCGCCGACCCGGTTGACCATGAGCGTCATCTCGTACGCGACCTGGCCTATGTCGGCCTCGGCGTCGCTGAGCACACACAGGCAGCTGCCCTCGCCCGCGGCGGTCACGAAGAGCAGCGCGTCGTCGAACTCGATCATCGTCTGGCGTGCCCGGCCGGCCCGGAAGTGGCGGCCCGATCCCCTCGCGAGGGAGTGCAGACCGGAGGAGACGGCGGCGAGGTGTTCGGCGTCCTCCCGCGCGAGGCCCGAACTCGCGCCGGTCACCAGGCCGTCGTTGGACAGCACGAGTGCGTGCCTGATGTGGTCGACCCGTTCCGTCAGGTCGTCCAGCAGCCAGTCGAGTCCCTTGTCCAACGCCATGGTCGATCGTCCTCCCCGCTGTTCCGTTCCCCGTGGCCTCGCGTTCGCCTCGCCAGCCTTTCGCACGCGGCGGCGCACGGCAAGGTGCCCCGGTCGGCGCTCTCATTGCTGCGGCCGCCCGCAGGCGTCGAGCATGCGGGTGGTGTGGACCCGCCCGGCGTACTCGACGAGGCGTACGAGGACCTCCTTGCCGGAGTCGCGTTCCCTGGCGTCGCACAGGACGACGGGTGTTCCGCCGTCGAGGTCGAGCGCGCGGGCGACGTGGTCGGCGGTGAACGTCCGGGCGCCGGGGAAGACGTTCACGGCGACGACGAACGGGATCCGGCGGTGCTCGAAGTAGTCGACGGCCGGGAAGCAGTCGTACAGCCGCCGGGTGTCGGCGAGGACCACCGCGCCGAGGGCGCCCTGCGCCAGCTCGTCCCACAGGAACCAGAAGCGGTCCTGGCCCGGTGTCCCGAACAGGTACAGGGACAGTCCGGAACGGATGGTGATGCGGCCGAAGTCCATGGCCACGGTCGTCGTGGTCTTGCGGTCGACCCCGTCCGTGTCGTCCACGGTGCGGCCGGCGCTGCTGAGCCGTTCCTCCGTCCGCAGCGGCCGGATCTCGCTGACCGCGCCGACCAGGGTGGTCTTGCCGACGCCGAAGCCGCCGGCGACCAGGATCTTCAGCGCAAGGGCGGTGGTGTCCTCACCGGTGCCGTGGTCGAGGGTCTGGGAGTCCATCGGTCGCTTCTCTCGTGTCGAGGGGTGAGGGTCGAGGGGTGAGGGGTGGCGGGAAGTGAAGGTGGCGGGGAGGGCACGGGCCCCGGTCGACGTGGCGTCACAGCGCTCTCAGTCCCTCGATCACCTCCCGGAGGATGCGCTCGTCCGGCAGCTGCGCCGGCGGCACGGGCCGGCTGACCTTCACGAACCCGGCTTCGAGCAGGTCGCCGAGGAGCACCCGTACGACGCCGACGGGCAGATCGGCGTCGGCGGCGAGCTCCGCCACGGACTGCGTCTCGCAGAGGCACAGCTTCAGCAGTACCCGGTGCTCGGGGCCGAGCAGGGACTCCTCGCCGGGCCGGGGGCCGTCGGGCTCGACGACGACCAGGGCGATGAGGTCGAACCGCACGTTGCTCGGTCCCGGTATCGTGCGCCCGCCGGTCATCGCGTACGGGCGGACCAGCGGGCCGGCCTCCGCGTCGTACCACTGGCTTCCCGTGGGCCCGGTTCCGCCGGGCCCGGTGTCCGTGCCGCTCATGTCGCGTCGACGCGCGGTGGGGTGCGCAGGTGTTCGCCGACACGTTTGACGAGGCGGGCCATCTCGTAGGCGACCAGGCCGATGTCGGCCGTGACGGAGGTGAGCACGGCGAGGCAGGACCCGTCACCGGCGGCGGCCACGAACAGGAAGCCGTCGTCCATCTCGACCATCGTCTGGCGCACCCCTCCGGCGTGGAAGTGCCGCCCTGCGCCCTTGGCCAGGCTGTGGAAGCCGGAGGCGACGGCGGCCAGGTGCTCGGCGTCCGCACGGCTCAGCGCGTGGGACGCTCCCACCGGCAGGCCGTCGTTGGACAGCACGATCGCGTGCCGCACCTCCCCGGCGCGCTGTACGAGGTCGTCCAGCAGCCAGTCCAGGTCGCCGAACCGGTGGTGGTAACGGTGCGCCGCGGCCGTGTCGTACTCGGTCATGCGTGGTCTCCTTCGATGCCTGGGGCCGCCGGACCCGGCACGCTGCCGCCGCCTCTGGTCCAGCCGTTGCGGTACGCGGTCATCCGGTCGCGGACCAGTTCGGGGGTGCGCTCCGCGGGGCCGTCGTCCGCGGGCGCGGCACTGCGGGGCTCCTCCCGGCGAGGCGCTTCGCGCAGCTGCGGGACGAGGTGGGACTGCCGCACCCGCCGGGGGAGTTCGCCGTCGCCGGCCTCTGCCGCCGACTCCCGCAGCCGCAGCGCCCGCAGGGTGGGGGGCGCGGTCGGCGGGGAGCCGATGGCAGAGCGGGCCCCGCTGACGGAGTGGGGCAGTGACGGGACGGTGGGCGTGGGGGCGGGGTGCCGTGGCTCCGGGCTCCGGGACACGTCGTAGGGACGGGGCAGGTCGCGGGGCCCGGGCACGTCGTGCGGCCAGGTGTCCGGGGCGTGGGCTCCCTCGGCGTGGAGGACGGCGCGCGTGTCCGGGACGTCCTGAGCGTCGTCGGCGGCGACGGGCAGCGCACTCTGCAGCAGCGCGGTCGGCAGCAGGATCACCGCGGTGCTGCCCCCGTACGGCGAGGCGCGCAGGTGGACCTTGATGCTGTGGCGGGCGGCGAGCCGGCTGACGACGAACAGGCCGAGCCGGTCGCTGTCGAAGAGATCGAGGGCCTCCGACTCCTCCAGCCGGCGGTTGGCCTCCGCCAGGACGTCCCTGCCCATGCCGAGTCCCCGGTCCTCGATCTCCAGGACGTAGCCGTTCCCGACGGGCTCGCCGTTGACCCGCACCTTGGTGTGCGGGGGCGAGAACTGGGCGGCGTTCTCGATCAGTTCGGCGAGCAGGTGGGTGATGTCGGCGACGGCGGCGCCGGTGACGGCGGTCTCCGGCAGCTGCGGCACCTCGACGCGTGCGTAGTCCTCGATCTCCGAGACCGCGGCCCGGACGACGGCGGTCAGCGGCACGGGCCTGCTCCAGGCCCGGCCCGGGGCGGCGCCGGAGAGGATGATCAGGCTCTCCGCGTGGCGGCGCATCCGGGTGGTGAGGTGGTCGAGCCGGAAGAGGTCGCCCAGTTCGCCGGGGTCGTCGGCGCGGCGTTCCATGGCGTCGAGCAGGGTGAGCTGGCGGTGGACGAGGGTCTGGCTGCGGCGGGCGAGGTTGACGAAGACGCCCGAGATGCCGTCGGCGAGTTCGGCGCGCTCGACGGCGGCGCCGAGGGCCGCCCGGTGCACGGTGGCCAGCGCCTCCGAGACCTGTCCGATCTCGTCCTCCGCCGGGAAGCCGGGCGGGGCCTCCGCGTGGATGTCGATCTGCCGGCCGGTGCGCAGCCGGCGCATGGCATGGGGCAGTTTGCGCCGGGCTATCTCCAGTGCGCTGTTGCGCAGGGTGACGAGCTCGACGACGAGGCCCCGCCCGATGCGTACGGAGATGACGAGCGAGGCCACGACGGCGACGAGGCCGAGGAGGACGGCGCCGCCCGCGCCGGTGAGGACTCCTCCGCCGAGCGGGTCGGAGCGGTCGGCGGCGCCGCGGCGCGCCCGGTCGGCGATGGCACGCATCCCGTCGGCGACGGCCGTGTACGCCTGGTCCCAGGCGTCGGCGGGGACTGCCGTGGCCGCCTTGCGGCCGGGCGGGGCGGCGACCAACCGGTCCTCGGCGGCGCGCAGTCGCCGGTACTCGGACCGTGCGGTGAGTTCGCGCCAGGCCGCTCGCTCCGGGCCGCGCAGGTCCGCGGCGGCTCCCTCGGCGAGTGCGGTACGGGTGGCGACGGCGCCGGTGAACGTCCGCAGCCGCGTCGCGTCGAAGGTCCCGGCGCTCTGTGCGGAGGTCACCAGGACGTCCTCGCGTGCCAGCATCTCGCCCGCCCTGGCGAACTCCAGCAGCACGCGGGCGTCCGACCCCGGCCCGTAGTCCTGTACGCCCGCGACGGCGCCGGTCACGTCCAGCCCGGCGGTGACGGCGTCGGTGTAAATCCCGTACGCCGTGTCCCAGTGGGCCTCGCCGTCGAGGACGGCGGTGCGCGCGTCCCGCACCGCCGCGGCCCGCGCGACGAACCGGCCGAGCCGCTGCGCGACGGTGCCGGGCATGTCGCCGCCGTCGGCGACGGTGTGCTCGTCGCCGAGGCGGAGCCTGCCGACCGCGTCGTCGGCGCGGCGGGCCGCGAGCCGGAGGACGGACTCGCGCTCGTCGGACGGGTCGGCCAGGTGCCGCAGGGCGGCCCGCCGTTCCGTCTGGAGGGCGGTCACGGCCGTGGCGGCGGGGGCCGTCACCTCCTCCTCGATGCGCTGGGTCTGCCGCAGCCTGGCCATGTCCTGGGCCGTGGTGACGGTGGCGAACCCCCACAGGGCCAGCAGCGAGACGACGGGAACCATGAGCAGCGAGATGACCTTCGCCCGTACGGTCCGCGGACGCCTCGGCAGCCACCGCCGGGAGTCGTGCGACGGGGCCGGCGCGGCGGGCGGTTCCTGTCCGGTGTGCTGTCCGGTGTGTTCGACGGCCGGCCGGCCGGCGTGGGCGCGCCGTCCGCGGACCGCCGGCCCGGCCGGCGGTGGGGGCGGGAGCGGCGTCCGGCCGCCCGGGTTCGTACGGGGTGTGGGCATGAGCTCCTCGTTCCGGAGGCGTCCTGGGCGCGGCAGCGTCGCCCGGACCGGTCCAGGGCCTGTCCGGCGGCCTCCACGCCCGGGGCGGACCTGGGCGTGGCGACGGCCGGCGGACGTCAGACGGTGGTGGTGTTCGTGGCGGGCGTGGCCGCGGCCGGGGCCCCGGGACCGGACGCGTAATCGGACGCGGGATCGGACGCCGCCCAGGTGGAGGCGTCGCGTTCGCCGGCCGCCGGGGACAGTGCGACGAAGGCGGCGGTGACGAAGAGGTACGAGCCCAGACCGACGGTGAGCGGGAAGATGAACTGCATCGCGGTGGCCCCGGCCAGGTCCCCGGCGCCCGGGGCGACCTCGACGCTGACGGCGAGCATTCCCGTGTAGTGCATGCTGCTGACGGCCGCCCCCATGACGAGCGACGCGGCGGCCACCGCGACGGGCGACTTGATGTTGAGTGCCGCCCACAGCGCCGCGGTCGCGGCGACCACCGCGATCACCACGGACAGCGCCACCAGGAGCGGGTCGTAGTGCACGGTGCCGTGCAACCGCAGTGCGGCCATGCCCACGTAGTGCATGCTGGCGACGCCGATCCCGGTGGAGAGGCCGCCGATCAGCAGCGGCCCGATCCGGTCGTGGCCGTGGCCGACGCAGAAGACACCGCCGCCGACGACGAGCATCGCGACGACGAGGCTGACGATGGTCAGCGGCACGTTGTAGCGGATGTCGGTGCCGCGTACGGCGAAGCCGAGCATGGCGACGAAGTGCATCGTCCAGATGCCGGTGCCGATGGCGGAGGCGGCGGTGATCAGCCAGTTGCGCCGGGATCGGCCGGTGGCCGAAAGAGCGCGCACGGTGCAGCGCAGCCCGAGGGCGGCGCCGACGACAGCCATCAGGTACGACAGCGCGGGTGTCAGCAGGCCGAAGGCGGCGTGGTCCAGGTGTCCCATGAGTCAGGGACGCTAACCCCCAAGGGGGAGCGCGTTCGGGGCGCAGTTCGAAAGCTGGCGAAATATGACAGAGAGATGTTTCTGAACGATCGTGCCGCGCTCGAACGTGTGCGCAGTGGACCGCGTACGGAGCGGCGGCGGGCGGGTTACGGCCGGCCGTGACGGCCCGGGCGCCCATGGCGGATCATGGTGGCCATGGCCGACGATCGCAGTGACGACCACACCCGGGTGCAGGAGTTCTTCGGGGCCCGGGCAGCCGACTGGGACAGCCGCTTCCCCGACGACGGCCCCGCCTATGCCGCCGCCGTCGGCGAGATGGGGCTGCGCGCCGGTCAACTCGTACTCGACGCGGGCTGCGGCACGGGCCGCGCCCTCGAATCGCTGAGGTCGGCCGTGGGCCCGTCCGGCACGGTCCTCGGCTGCGACCTGACACCCGAGATGCTGTCCGCGGCCCGGCGCGCGGGACGCGACCGCAGCGGACACCTGCTGCTCGCCGACGTGGCCCGGCTGCCGCTGCGCACCGGTGCGCTCGACGCGGTCTTCGGCGCCGGGCTGATCTCCCACCTGGCGCAGCCTGCGGAGAACCTGCGTGAGCTGGCCCGCGTGGTGCGGCCGGGCGGCCTGCTGGCGTTGTTCCACCCGATCGGCCGGGCCGCGCTCGCCGCACGCCAGGGCCGGCAGATCACCCCGGACGACCTCCGCGCCGAGCCCACTCTGCGCCCCCTGCTCGCCCGCTCGGGCTGGCGGCTCACCTCCTACACCGACGAGGACGACCGCTTCCTCGCCCTGGCGGTACGCGAGCCTCCAGCCGCGGCAGGCTGACCGACGCGGGACGGCCGGGCGGGCGTGCTCAGCGCGACGCGAGCGCCGCCGCAAAGGCGTCCGGATTGTCGAACATGACGTTGTGGCCCGCACCCGGGACGGTCACCACCCGCACGCCGTGGGCCACCAGTTCGTCGTGGCCGGGCAGTTCACCGCTGCGCTCCCCCTGGAGGTAGGTACGGTCGACCGCGGCAGCCATGAGCATCCGGCGCATGGTGGGCCGCGTGCCCCGGACCAGACCCGTGGCGCTGCGGTGCAGTGCGAGGGGGTCGGCGAGCCGCATGGTGGCCGCCCAGAGCGGACCGCCCCGTTCCAGCACCCGGTCGAAGCCGCCGCCGTGCACGAACTCGTCCTCGGTGCACGACGCGATGCCGCTGCTGCCCGCGGTGCTCGGCGGATCGGGGTCCAGGTTGGCCTCGGTGAGCGTGAGCGCGGCGACCAGGTCCGGCCTGCGGTGCGCGAGGACGACGGCCACCGCGCCGCCCATACTGTGGCCGACGATCTCCGCGGGGCCGGTGTCCGCCGTGTCGAGGACGGCCGCCAGAGCCGCCGCGTGGTCCTCGAGGGTGTACCCGAACTCGGCCGGCCGGTCGCTGATCCCGTGGCCCGGCAGATCGACGAAGAGCGAACGGCGGCCCGCCAGTGCCGGCCGCGCGGCGATGTGCGCGTGGTACGGGGCGGACGCGGCGCCCAGTCCGTGCACGTACACCCGCGGGACCCCGCCGCCGGCGGCCTCCGTCCACCGGATCATGCCACCTCGTCCGTCGAAGCCGGTCTGCCGCACTGCCACTCCCCTGTTCGCCGCCCGGTGGTCCCGAGATCCGAGACTATACATCGGCACCGATGTATAGCGCTACGGAAATACAACCCCGGCGATCCGGTGCGGCAGAATGCGGGCATGCTCGAGCTCGCCATCCTCGGATTCCTTTACGAGACACCGCTGCACGGCTACGAACTGCGGAAACGCATCGCCGCACTGACCGGTCATGTGCGGCCGGTGGCGGAGAGCACGCTCTACCCGGCGATCAAGCGGCTGGAGAAGGCGGGACTGCTGGCCCGGGAGACCCGGCCCGGAGCCGTCGCCGCGCCCCGCCACGTCCTGACGCTGACCGACAGCGGGCGGCGGGAGCTGCTGCGCAGGCTCGCCGAGCCCGCCGAGGCCGAGATCACGGACGAGAACCGCTGGTTCACCGTGCTCGCGTTCCTGCGGCATCTGACGGACGGCGCGGCGCAGGCACGTGTGCTGCGCCGCCGGCTGGCCTTCCTGGAGGAGCCGGCGAGCTTCTTCTACGACGGTGGACGGCCCTTGCGGGCGGAGGAGCTGGACGACCCCTTCCGGCGCGGCATCCTCACCGTCGCGCGGGCCACGACCGCGGCCGAGCTCGGATGGCTCCGGGAGACCCTCGACACGCTGGAGCCGCGGGACCGGTAGGCGAGGAAGGCTCCGAGGCCTTCTCGTCAGCGTTCGGGCGCGGTGCGAAAATAGGAGGCTTCACAAGTCGGCGGCGGCTGCCGCCATGGAGAAGGTGGTCCCCGTGCTAGCTCGGCTCCGTAGCTTCATGGCCTCGCGTCCCGCCCCGGCGAAGGCGGACGCGCCCTCCCGGCAGCACAACATGTTCGAGGCGGCCGCGACGTATGTGACGGCGTGCGTGGCGGACGACGACGAGCGGATGAGCGAGGCGGCGGGGTGGGTCGATCCGGACGCGCTCGTCTTCGGTCTCAACGAGCTCGCCTGCCGTGCCGTGACGGCGCTCGCCCGGGAGCGGAACGTGCCGGTGGAGGCCGTGGCAAGGGAGCTGCTCGGCCTGCCGCGGGCGGAGCGGGCCGAGCGGGCGCTGGGCGCGAATTAGCCGCCGCCCACCCTCGACGTGCGGGTTACCCACTGGTTAAGGTGCGCCGACGAAACGATGGGCGGGGAGGTGGCCGTGGCCGGCGCGGAAGACACCGTCGACGACGACTCGCTGTACGTGCTGACCGCGGTGCTGCTCACAGCCGCGCAGTTCCCGAGCGTGCTCGGCGACGACTACCCGGCCGCCTGCGAGGCGCTGGGCCTCGAGCCGTACGCCGAGGGGTACGGGCTGGTCCTCGGGCAGAGCTCCGACGGGGCCCGCTGGACGGTCGTGGTCGACGACGTGTCGCTCGTCGCCGTCGCCATCGCCTCGTGGGACTGCGGGATGGACTACGACCTCTCCCCCGACGAGCAGAGCATGGTGGCGGCGCTGCCGGGCTGGCCGCTGGCCGTCGCGGTCGCCGCGCCGGGGGTGCCGGCGCCGCACGACCCGGTCCCCGAGGAGGGCGACCGGGCGCCGCTCGCCCCGCCCGACCCGGACACCTGGGGCCCCGCGCAGCGCCGGCTCGGCGCGGACGAGGTGGCGCTGCAGTGGACGCAGTGGCGGGCCCGGATCGACGACGCGGCGGCCGGAACCGCGCCCGACGCGACGGGGGCCGGGACCGCGGAGCCCGCGCCGCCGCGTGAGACGGTCCGCCGCGTTCTGGAGGAGGCCCGGTCGTACGTGGAGTCCGCACCGCCGCCGGGACGGGTGCGCTCGTCCTTCGCGCCGGGCGGGGCCAGGACGCTGCGTGCGGACGGCCCCGGGTGGTCGCTGGTGGCCAGGACCGACGACATCGCCTTCCTGCTGCTGGACGAGGAGCCGGGCGAGGTCGTCCCGGTGGGGCGCGGCCCGCAGCTGCCGGGGCTGCTGGAGGCGCTGGAGAAGGTGGCCGTCCACCCCTCGTAGGACGCGTGCGCCGGCGAACGCGAAGGCACCCGGGCCCTGAGGGCCGGGTGCCTTGGGTCAGCGGGTCGCCGGCGCGGTGGTCAGCGGCCGATCTCCTTGCGGGACACACGCCGCAGCCTGCGGCGCTGGCTCGGGTCGAGCATCAGGTACGCCACCGCCGGCAAACCGAGCACCACCAGCAGCGAGAGCCAGAATCCGAGCAGCGGCATCAGGAGCAGGCCGACGGCCACTCCCCCGATCACGATCTTCGTACGTGTCGTCATTTCCGACGCCTCCTCCGCGGCCGTGGCCGCTCCTGCTGTGAAGAACGTGCGCACTCGCCCCAGAGTTCCACTATGCGGCAGTTCCGCGGTGCGGCACTACGCGGCGGCACGCAGCGGCGCGCCGACCTCGTGCAGGTGGGCGAGTGCCTGGCGGTACGACTCCACGAGCCCGGTCTCCGTGAAGGGGATACCCAGCGACCGGCAGTGCGCACGCACCAGCGGCTGGGCGAGCTTCAGGTGCGGGCGGGGCATGCTCGGGAAGAGGTGGTGCTCGATCTGGTAGTTCAGACCGCCGAGGAACCAGTCCGTGACGTGGCCGCCGCGGATGTTCCGGGAGGTGAGGACCTGGCGGCGCAGATGGCCCCAGGACTTGCCGGTCTCCTCGTCGGGCATCTCCATCCCCTTGTGGTTCGGGGCGAAGGCCATGCCGAGGTGGAGGCCGAGGACCATCTGGTGCACGAGCGCGAAGAGCACGGCCTGTCCGACGGGCATGACGGTCAGCAGCAGCGCCCCGTAGGCGGTGACGTGCGCGACCAGCAGCGCGGCCTCGACGACGCGCTCCCGGCGGGACTGGCGGCCGCCCGGGTTCTTGGAGAAGACGGCCCGGAAGCCGTAGACCTTGAGCGCGATGCCCTCGAGCGTGGTGAGCGGGAAGAACAGCCACGCCTGGTGACGGGTGAGCCAGGCGCTCAGTCCCGCGCGGCCGGCGGTGTGCTTCTCGTTGAAGACCAGGACGTCGGCCGCGACGTCGGGGTCCTTGTCGAGGTGGTTCGGGTTGGCGTGGTGCCGGTTGTGCTTGTCGTTCCACCACTCCTGGCTCATCCCGAGCAGCAGGTTGGCGTGGATCAGCTGGACGAACCGGTTGGTGCGGCGCTCCGCGGCGATCTGCGCGTGTCCGGCGTCGTGGCCGAAGAAGGCGGCGCGGGTGGAGAAGAGGGCCAGCAGGGGCGCGAGGAGCAGGGCCCACCAGGAGCCGCCGGTCAGCGCCACGCCGGTGACGACGGCGGCGAGCGCCGCGAGGTTCACGATGATGCCGCGCGCGTACCAGCCGGTGCGGCGCTCCAGCAGCCCTTGTTCCTTGACGGTCCGCAGCAGCGGTCCGAATTCACTGCCGGCGGGCCGGGCGGGAGCAGGGGCGGGGGGCGGTACGAGGAGGGCGGTGCCCTGGGGCATGGTGGGTCTCCGGTCTGTGGATGACGGGTGCGCCGGATACGCGCGAGCGCGAAAAGCGGGGGTGCGCCGGATGCGCGTACTGTCCGACTGCTCCGGCCTGACAAACGTATGGACCGGGGGCCCTTCTGGGCGATGGCGCCACCACCCGGGTCCTGCGGGGGCAATCCCGCTGCCCGGGGTGGCGCTGACTCCACCCTTGACGGTACGGCAGACGGGGCACGGCCGCGGAGTGAGCCATGTCACCGGTTCCGGACGACCTGAACAGGGCGGGGTGCTGTACCCTCGGCGCTTCGGCCTTCGCACTAGTCAAATTTGAGGACACATCATCGCTGTGCATGTCGACCTGCCCGCGCCCTCCGCACTCATCCCCTGCTCGGCCGTGTTCCTCCCCGGCGACCCCGCCCGCACCGGCCGTATCGCGTTCTGGCATCCGGACGGCGGCGCACTGCCCGTCGACGACGCCGCGCTGGGGTCGCTGACCGTCGTCACCGACGGCGTCCGCACCGCCGAAGTACCCGCGCTGCTGCTGCCCGTACGGGACGCGCTGCCGGTGCTGACCCGGGCCCGCGCCGCCGCCGGCGCGTCCGGTTCCGCGGCCTTCTGGGGCGCGGCGGCCGTGCTGGCGCTCCAACTGGCCGCACGCGGACTGCTGCTGCCCGGTCTGAGCCCCACCGACCGGGACGCCTGGCGGGCGGGCCCGCTGGCGGCCGAGGACCTGGAGCGGCTGCGGACGCTGGCGGCCTCCATGCCGCCCGCCGCGCACGCCGTGCCGCTGGACGCGTCGGCGGGGACGCTGCTGGTGCCCGAACCGGAGGGCCTGCTGCGCCGGTTCCTCGACGCGGTCTCGGACGGCCTGCCCCGCTCGCCCGCCGCGCCACTGGCCACCGGGGGCCCGGCGTTCGCCGCCCCGGAGCCGCAGCAGCTGCCCGGACTGCGGTCCTGGGCCGCGGACATCGCCGCCGGCTACGACGCGGGCGTACGCCTCTCGCTGCGGATCGAACCGACGGGCCCGGGTGCCGAAGCGGCGGACGAGGCGCCGTCGTTCCGCGCGGTCCTGCAGATCCACAGCGTCAACGACCCCGCGCTCGTGGCCGACGCCGCCGACGTGTGGGCCAACGCCACCGCCGCGGCGGCCGGGTTCGGGCCGCGGGCCCGGCTGGACGCGCTCCTGGCGCTGCGCCGCGCGGCGCACGCCTGGCCGGCGCTGGCGCCCCTCCTCCAGGCCGCCGTGCCCGACGCCGTCGAACTCGCCGACGAGGAGATCACGGAGCTGCTGGGCGAGGCGTCACGCGCGCTGGCGGCCACCGGCGTCCAGGTGCACTGGCCGCGGCACTTCGCCCGTCAGCTGACCGCACGGGCGGTGATCGGCCCGCCCGGCGGAGGCGGGGACGGAGACGGGGACGGCCGGGACGTGCGTTCGTCCGGCCTGCCGTCCTTCCTGTCCGCGGACGCCCTGCTCTCCTTCGACTGGCGTTTCGCCGTGGGCGGCCACCAGCTCTCCCGCGCCGAACTGGACCGGCTCGCCGAGGCGGGCCGGCCGGTGGTGCGGCTGCGCGACGAGTGGGTGCTGATCGACCCGGCCGAGGCGCGGCGCGCCCGGGAGAGCCAGGACCGCAAGCTCTCCCCCGTCGACGCGCTCGGCGCCGTACTGACCGGGTCCGCGGAGGTGGACGGGCGGACGGTCGAAGTGGCGGCGTCCGGGGCGCTGGAGCGGCTGCGCGAGCGGCTGGCGGAGCCGGAGGGCGGGCCGCAGGAGGTCGCCCAGCCGGCGGCGCTCGCGGCCACCCTGCGCGACTACCAGCTGCGCGGCCTGAACTGGCTGCACCGGATGACGTCCCTGGGCCTCGGCGGCTGCCTCGCCGACGACATGGGACTCGGCAAGACCATCACGCTCATCGCGCTCCATCTGCACCGGCAGACCGACGCCTCCGCCGCCGGCCCCACCCTCGTCGTCTGCCCGACGTCCCTGATGGGCAACTGGCAGCGCGAGGTGGAGCGGTTCGCGCCCGGCACCCCCGTACGGCGCTTCCACGGCGCCGCACGCTCCCTGGAGGGCCTGGCGGACGGCGAGTTCGTCCTGACGACGTACGGCACGATGCGGCTGGACGCGGAGCGGCTCGCCGGGGCGGCGTGGGGCCTGGTCGTCGCCGACGAGGCGCAGCACGTCAAGAACCCGTACTCGGCGACCGCCCGGCAGCTGCGCACGATCGGCGCCAAGGCACGGGTCGCCCTCACCGGCACGCCGGTGGAGAACAACCTGTCCGAGCTGTGGGCGATCCTCGACTGGACCACCCCCGGACTGCTCGGGCGGCTCGGCACGTTCCGCAGCCGTTTCGCGCAGGCGGTCGAGGGCGGCGCGGACCCGGCGGCCGCCCGCCGGCTGGCCGCGCTGGTCCGGCCGTTCCTGCTGCGCAGGCGCAAGTCCGATCCGGGCATCGCGCCCGAACTGCCGCCCAAGACCGAGACGGACCGGGCCGTGTCGCTGACACCGGAGCAGACCGGGCTGTACGAGGCGGTGGTGCGCGAGACCCTGGCCGCGATCTCCGAGGCGGACGGCATGGAGCGGCGCGGTCTGGTGGTGAAGCTGATGACCTCGCTCAAGCAGATCTGCAACCACCCGGCGCAGTACCTCAAGGAGGAGCGGCCCAGGATCGCGGACCGCTCCGGAAAGCTGGAGCTGCTCGACGAACTGCTGGACACCATCCTGGCCGAGGACGCGAGCGTGCTCGTCTTCACCCAGTACGTGCGGATGGCCCGGCTGCTCGAAGAGCATCTCGCCGAACGCGGCGTGCCGACGCAGTTCCTGCACGGCGGCACCCCGGTGCCGGAGCGGGAGGCGATGGTGGCCCGCTTCCAGGATGGTGACGTCCCGGTGTTCCTGCTGTCGTTGAAGGCTGCGGGCACGGGCCTGAACCTCACCCGGGCCGAGCATGTGGTGCATTACGACCGCTGGTGGAATCCGGCCGTCGAGGCGCAGGCCACCGACCGCGCCTACCGGATCGGGCAGGACCGCCCGGTGCAGGTGCACCGGCTGATCGCCGAGGGCACGATCGAGGACCGGATCGCCCGGATGCTGGAACGGAAGAAGGACCTGGCGGACTCGGTCCTCGGCTCCGGAGAGGCCGCCCTCACCGAACTGACCGACGACGAACTGGCCGAGCTGGTGGAACTGCGGGGAGCTGGACGATGAACGCATCCGACGGACCGGACCGCCTCGAGCGGACCTTCGACGCGCTGCCGCCCGCCCAGGGCCGGGGTTTCGCGCAGACGTGGTGGGGCCTGGCCTGGATCAAGGCACTGCAGGACACGGCGCTCGACGGCGAGCAGTTGAAGAAGGGCCGCCGGCACGCCCGGCAGGGCTCGGTCGGGGCGGTCACCGTACGGCCCGGACGGATCACCGCGGTGGTACGGGACCGCGACGGCACGGCGTACCGCAGTGACGTGCTGCTCCAGGAGCTCGGCGAGCAGGAGTGGGAACGGTTCCTGGACATGGCCACGGACCGGGCGGGGCACATCGCGGCGCTGCTCGACCGGGACATGCCGCCGCATCTGGTGGAGGACGCCGCCGCGGCCGGTGTGGAGCTGCTCCCGGGGATCGGCGACCTGGAGCCCGAGTGCACGTGCGAGGCGTGGGACCACTGTCCGCACACGGCGGCGCTCTGCTACCAGGTGGCCCGGCTGCTCGACCAGGACCCGTTCGTACTGCTGCTGATGCGCGGACGCGGGGAGCGCCGGGTGCTGGACGAACTGCAGTCGCGGAGCGCGGCGCGGGCGGCGGAGCCGGCGGCCGAGGAGGAGCCGGCGGCGGGCGGGGTGCGTGCGGACGAGGCGTTCGGGGCGGGGAGCATACTGCCGCCGCTGCCCGCGCCACCCCCGCTGCCCGACGAGCCCGGACCCGCGCCGGCCCTCGGCACGCCGACGCCTCCGGGGGACGGACTCGACACCGAGGCACTGGAGTTCCTCGTCGCGGACGCGGCGGCGCGCGCCCGGCTCATGCTGGCGCAGGCGCTCGCACCCGGTCATGACGAGCAGCCGGTGGAGCCGGCATTGACCCGGGACCGGGACGCGGTGCGGATGGCCGCGTCGATCCCCGGTCCGGTGATCGCCGGCCGGCTCGCCGCCGGGACGGGGCGCACGCGCGCCGAAGCCCAACTGGCCGTCTGTGCATGGCGGTTGGGCCAGGCCGCCGGACTGGCGGCGCTGGAGGAGGACTTCACTCCCGACGCGGCGCAGCAGGCCCGGGCGGCGCACGCGCTCGCGGCCGCCTGGGCGGAGGTCGCGGAGGCGGACCGGCCGCGGCTGCGTCCCGCGGGGCCGGCCCGCTGGACGGTGGTGGGCGCCGGGACGCAACTGCGCCTGGGCCCGGACGGGCAGTGGTGGCCGTTCCGCAAGGAACGGGGCGGGTGGGCGCCGGCCGGCCCGGCCTCCGCCGATCCCGCGGAGGCGCTGGCGGGTGCGCTGACCCAGAGCGCGTGACGGACCGCGTGACACACCGTGCGACGGACCGGGTTTCGAACCGTGTTCCGAACCGCCTGAGCCCCAACTGCCGTTCATATCAATAACAGTTGGCGGCCGACGTGTCCTTCCGCAGGCCACTCGGCCGCCAGTACCGTAGGGCCGCGAGGCTCTGCCGGGCCTTGTCCTGCCGCACTCCCGTGTTTTCCCCCACCAGGAGATGGCCCGCATGGACCGCAGAACCGTGCTCCGGGGCGCCGCCGTCGCGGCGTCCGCCCCTGCGCTGCTCGCCGTGCCCGGTGCGCGGGCCGCCGTCCGGGCCAGTCCCGACTACCCGTCCGCGGAGTGGATTCCGGCCTCCTCCGCCAACTTCACGGCTTCGAGCAGGCCGTCGTCCTACCCGGTGCGGTACGTCGTCGTGCACGTCACACAGGAGAACTACGCCGACACCCTGGGCATCTTCCGCGACCCCGCGAAAAAGGTCTCGGCGCACTATGTGGTGCGCTCGTCCGACGGGCATGTCGCGCAGTGCGTACGCGAGCGCGACGTCGCGTGGCACGCGGGCAACTGGAACTACAACACCTGGAGCATCGGCATCGAGCACGAGGGCTGGGTGGACCGGCCCGCGTACTTCACCCATGCCATGTACGAGCGGTCGGCGGCGCTCACCGCGTCGATCTGCGACCGGTACGGCATCCCGAAGGACCGGGCGCACATCATCGCCCACTCCGAGGTGCCCGGCGCCACCCACACCGACCCGGGTCCGCTCTGGGACTGGGTGCGCTACATCCGTCTCGTCAACTTCGCGTGACGGGGCCGCCGGCCACGGGAGTTCCGGCGGGCGGCGGCCCGGTCGTCAGGGACACTAGCGTCCGGCCGGTGTCATCCGGGCGTACGCCTGCGCCCTCGCCGCTTCCAGCAGCGCGAGCAGCACCGCCTTGCTGGAGCCGCGGTCGCGGACGTCGCACATCATGACGGGCGTGGCGGGGTCGAGGGCCAGCGCGGATCTGACCTCCTGGGCGGTGCACTCCCGTCTGCCGTCGAAGCAGTTGACGCCCACCGCGAACGGGATCTGACGCTCCTCGAAGAAGTCCACCGAGGCGAACGAGGCGTCCAGCCGCCGGGTGTCGGCCAGGACCACGGCGCCCAGCGCGCCCAGCGCCAGGTCGTCCCACATGAACCAGAAACGGTCCTGGCCGGGGGTGCCGAACAGATAGAGCACCAGCTGCGGGGAGACGGTGATCCGACCGAAGTCCATCGCGACGGTGGTCGAGTGCTTGCCCTCCACACCCGCCAGGTCGTCGATCCCGTAGCTGGCCTCGGTGATGCGCTCCTCGGTCTCCAGGGGAGGCACCTCGCTGACCGAGCCGACCATGGTGGTCTTGCCCACGCCGAAGCCGCCCGCGATGAGGATCTTCAGAGCCGTCGGCATGACCGGCTCAGAGCTGGCGGATAGCATCCATCACCCTTTCGATGAGTTCCACGCTCGGCTTCTCAGACTCGTCGGGCGGGGACTGGACCAGGATCAACGAGGAGTTCAGCAGGTCCCCGCAGAGGACTTTCACCACACTGACCGGCAGATCCAGGTGAGCGGCGATCTCCGCCACCGCCACCGCGCGCTCCCGGCAGATCGCCAGGATCTCGGCGGACTCCGGCTCCAGCGGCTCGTGTCCCGCGTCGTCCAGCGACTTGGTGACCACGAGCGTGATCAGCGCGAAGGCGTGCTGGCTGTGGCGGGTACGGCCGCCGGTGATGGCGTACGGCCGGACGTGGCGTCCGGCCCCCTCGTCGTCGTCGTGCCACGGCGCCTCAGGCATCCTGGATATGACCGTGGAAGGAAGCCTGCACGCGGGGTGCGGCGCTGAGGTACTTGCCCACCTGCTTGACGAGCGTGCCCATTTCGAACGCCATCATCCCGACATCCACTTCCTCTGAGGCGATCGCGGCCAGTCTCGCTCCCCGGCCGGCCGCGGTGACGAACAGGAACGCCTTGTCCATCTGGATGACCGTCTGCTGGACCTCGCCGCCGTGGAAGTGGCGCGCGGCGCCACGGGCCAGGCTGTGCATGCCGGATCCGACCGCCGACAGATGCTCGGCGTCGTCCCGGGCGAGGCCCTTCGATTTACCGATAAGAAGGCCGTCCCCGGACAGGACGATGGCGCAGCGGATCTCAGGGATCTGCTCGACGAGGCTGTCCAGCAGCCAGTCCAGCTGGGGAGTGGCTCTTACCTGCTCAGTCATTACTGTCTTTCCCTCACAGTTAGTTGGCGCTGGGGTCGGGCGACTGAGCCTGACCGTCCGCGCCAGCCGACTCGTCGGTGTCCGAGTTCCGGGCCCGCTTCATTCCCTGCTGGATGGCCATCATCGTGCGGGCCGATTCGCCGGGGGACAGGCCGCCGCTCTCGTCGTCGGGAGCCTCGCCCTCCGCCTCGGCTGCCTCCTTGCGCAACTGCTGCGCCAGGCTGGCGCCACGGGTGCGCTGCGGCAGCACGCGGGGTGTCGTCAGGGGCGAGGAACCGGCCCGGGGGTCCCCGTGGCCGACGGGCCCGGGAGGCGCGGCCTCGGGCTCGGGATGTCCTTGGGGCGGCAGCCACTCCGCGGCCGGGGCCGGGGCGGGCGCCGGAGGCGGAACGGGAGCCGGGGCGGGCGCCGGAGTCCGGACCGGAGCGGGTGCCCCTTGCATGACCCCGGCACCGGGGCCGGGACCGGGAGGCTGGTGAGCGGATACGGCCGGCAACAGACCTGCACCTCCGTACTCGGGGTACCCCTGGGTGTCGCGGGGCCTGTCCTGCACCGCGGGGGCCGCGGCGCCGCCCGCCATGGCGGGCACCCGGACCTCCGCGTGGAGTTCGGGCGCGGGCGGCGGGGCGGGCGCGGGCGTGGGCTGCGGTTCGGGCTCCGCGGCCGCCGACTTGAGGTGCTCCATCAGCGGGGAGTCCTGCTCGTCGAGCAGCGCTGTCGGCACGAGCACGATCGCGAGCGTCCCGCCGTAGACGGACTCGCGCAGCTCCACCTTGATCTTGTGCCGCTCCGCGAGCCTGGCCACCACGAAGTGGCCGAGCCGCGGGTCCTCGCCCAGGGTCATCATGTCGAGCTTGGGCGGGTTCACCAGCAGCCGGTTGGCCCGGGCGCGGTGCTCCTCCGGCATCCCGAGACCGTGGTCCTCGACGTGCAGGGCCAGTCCCCTGGCGACCTTCGTCGCGCTGACGAACACCTGGGTGTCCGGCGGCGAGAAGTTGGTCCCGTTCTCGATGAGTTCGGCCAGCAGGTGGGTGACGTCGGCGACGGCCCGGCCCGCGAGGGACACCCGCCGTCCCGGCGGGAGGTTCTTCACCTTGACGCGGGTGTAGTGCTCGGTCTCCGCCACGGCGCTGCGCATCACGTCGGTGATGGAGACGGGCGCGGTCATCCGCCGGGTGGGCGGCGAGCCGCCGAGGATGACCAGGTTCTCGGAGTGGCGGCGCACGCGGGTGGCGAGGTGGTCGACCCTGAAGATGTCCTTCAGCAGGTCGGAGTCCTCGTGCTTGCGCTCGAGGTCGTCCAGGAGCGAGATGAGGCGGTGGATCAGCGTCTGGGTACGGCGGATGAGCTTGGCGAAGACCTTCTCCGCGCCCTCGCGGCCGAGGGACTGGCGGACCGCGGTCTCCGCGGCGACCCGGGCCAGCTGCTCGATGGCCGCGTCGAGCCGACCCAGTTCGTCGCCCGTCCGCTGTCCCTGGGCGGGCAGTTGGGCCGGGTCCAGCGGTTCGCCCCGCTCGAGCCGGGCCAGCGCCTCCGGCAGCCGGTGGTTCGCCAGGTCCTCGGCCTTGCGCTGCAGCTCCGAGAGGCGTCCGAGCACGGACCGCCGTACGCGCAGGGCCAGTACGGCGACGAGCCCGAGGGCGGCCGCGGTGCCGGCGCTCCCGAGGGCGACGCCCAGCAGCAGGCCGTCGGCGCGGTCCGAGCCGGCCTCTGCCAGGTCCTCCAGGAACGCCGAGTTGAGCTCCTGGAGGTCTTTGACAACGCTGCCGGCGTCGTCCGGCCAGGCCGTGGCCCGGTCCGGCAGCTCGCTGTCGCCGGCGGCGGCCACGGCGTCCTCGACCGACGCCAGCTCTTTCCACGGCCGGCTGTCGGTGACGTCCTCGTACGCGGCGCCGCCGGAGGGCAGGTCGGGAGCGTGCATGGAGCCCGCAGCCTCCCGGCGCAGCGCCGTGTACTGGCCGAACCGGGCGCGCTCGGCGGCGGCCATCCGGCCGGACGGGAGAGCCCCGGAGATCATCGCGTCCTCCCGCGACAGCATCTCCGTGACCTGCACCAAAGAGGCCGCGGCGGCGACGCTGTTCGCGACGGCCCCGTCACCGGTCCGGGTGGCGGCGGAGAGCACGCCCGCCGCGTCGGTGACGGTGTCCGTGAAGTACTGGAAGGCGTCGTTGACGGAGAGGCTGCGCGCGTCGATCGCCTTGCGGCGCTCGGCGAGCTTGCCCAGCGCCTTGTCCAGCGCCGTGGCGCGGTTCTTCAGCGCGTCCGTGTCCAGCGCGGGCGGCGCGGCGCTGCGATAGTCGTCGATCGCGGCGTCGGTCCTGCCCCGGGCGCTGTCCAGGACGGCGCGGGAGGCAGGTGTGCGGTCCGCCTGCCAGACGGCGGTGAGACGGCGTTCGTCCTGCAGGCTGGCCAGCACACCGTGCGCGGGCCGGCCGACGGAGACGAGCCGGTCCACGTCGGCGCCGACCTGCATCCGCTCGTCGACGAGCCCGGTCGCCGTGTAGCCCCACAGTCCCGTGAGGCACAGGGCCGGGACGACGAAGGGCACGGCGAAGGACGTGCGGAGAGATCTGCGCGGGGCGGACCTGTGAGTTGTCCGCTGGGCGCGGGTGCCTGGCATCTGATTCCTCATACGCAGCGAAACACACCACTCATGGCAGTAAGGGACGATTCAATGTCCAAGTACCCCCCACGCTCGGAAGTCTGATGGATCGTCACTCAGGGCGGCGGGGCGGTTGAACCGTACCAGGATCATGCCGTACCTTCACCCGCGCCGTTCAGCCGTATGGATCTTGCCGCCCGGCGGGCGCCGGGAAGGCCGGGACGGACCGGGACGAGCAGGTCACAGCAGTGCCAGCAGCTTGGGGGTGTAGAGGGCCCCGATCGTCCCGATACCGGCGACCATGTCGAAGTAGATCGCCGTCAGTTCGGGGTCCTTGCCGACCGCCCGCAGCAGCGAGAGCCGCTGCTCGTGGGGTGCCAGTTGCGCCACCGACAGCGTGGCCTGGTACCCGGCGGCGAGGAAGGTGTCGCGCTCCTCCGCGTAGTTCCGCAGCGCCTCGTCGAGCTTGCCGGGGTCACCGCCGAGCTGACCGCCCACCTGCCGCACCAGCGCCTCGGCCTGGAGGAACGCGTCGCTGATGCCGCGCGCGGTGATCGAGTCCTTGTGGTGGCCTGCGTCGCCCACCAGGGCCCAGCCGGGTCCGGTCGCCTGCCGGAAGAAGTTCTGCTGGTCGCCGGTGCCGCGCAGCCGCTCGACCCGTCGTTTGCCGTCCAGCCGGTCGTACAGGGCCGGGGCGGTCGCCCTGACCTGCCGCAGATGGGCCGCGCGCGGATCGGTCCGCACCTCGTCGAACCGGGACTGCGGGAAGTACGTGAGCACGAGCGTCGCCCCGTTGTTGGTGGGTACGGCGGCGACCCAGCTGCCGGGACTCTCGTACAGCTCGAGGGTGGCCGGCACGTCCTCCCAGTAGCCGTAGTACGCGCAGGTCAGCCGGTCGTCCCTGGTCGTGAAGGGGGCTTTGGCCAGTCTGCCGACCGTGGAGCGCATTCCGTCGGCGCCGATCACCAGGGCCGCCCGTTCGGTGAAGGGGCGGCCCTGATGGGTGCCTTCGACGCCGATGACGCGTCCGGTGTCGTCGTGCAGCAGCCGCGTCACGGCGGACCGTTCGCGGAAGTCGACCCCGGCGGCGACGGCCGCGTCGATCAAGAGGGCGTCCAGGACGTGCCGGCGGGGGGCGTAGCCGGCCCGCTGCCCCTCGACTCCCCGGCCGCAGCCCTCGAGACGGATGTCGGCCACCTCGTACACCGCGCGGTCCAGGGGCGGGCATCCGGTGGCGCGTACGGCGTCGAGGACTCCCCAGCGGGCGAGCGCGGCCACGCCGGGCTGGTGGACGAGGTGGGTGGAGAGGGTGTCGGAGGGGAAACCGGCGCGGTCGAGCATCAGCACCCGGTGCCCGGCGCGGGCGAGCAGCATGGCTGTGGGGGCTCCGGCGCAGCGCGCCCCTACCACGATGGCGTCGAACATGGACGTGCGTACCTCACAGACGTGGGGAGGAAGGGGGACGGGGACGGCACGGACGCCGTGGCGTGCGCGCCGTCCGTCGCGGGGTTCAGCGGCCGCTCCCGAGCCGGGCGAGCAGCGCCTGCCGGTCGATCTTGCCGTTCGCGTTGAGCGGCAGTTCCTCCAGGGTCACGATCCTGCGGGGCAGCATGTACGGCGGCAGCCGCTCGCTCAGGGCGGAGTACAGCTGCTGGTCGGAGCAGTCGGCGCCGCTGACGGCGGCCTCCAGCTCCGGTTCGCCGTCGGACGCCCGCACCGCGAGCACGACCGCGTCGCGCACGCCCGGCTGCTGCCTCAGCATGGCCTCGATCTCGCCGAGTTCGATCCGGTGGCCGCGTATCTTCACCTGGTGGTCGGTGCGTCCCAGGTGGACCAGGTGGCCGTCGTGCATGGCGGCCCGGTCACCCGTTCGGTACCAGTGCTTCTCGGTCGGCGTGAGGTCCGCGCCATCACGGGCCGCGGCCGCGCCGGCGCCGTCGGAGGGCAGGAACCGGCCCGCGTTGTTGGCCGGGTCCAGGTAGCCGGGGAAGCGCTGCGGACCGCGGACGTACAGCTCGCCGGCCTCGGCGGGCCGGCCGCCGTCGTCCAGGAGCAGGATGTCCAGCGTCGGGTAGCCGGTGCCGATCGGCACCGTCCCGTTGGCCGTGCGGGGCCAGTCCGCCCGGTGCCGGGGCAGCCGGTAGGCGGTGCAGGAGATGGTCAGTTCGGTGGGCCCGTACAGCACCTCCAGGGCGCTGTCCGGGGCGGCCGTCTGCCATTCCGCCGCCGCGGCCAGGGTCAGCGGCTCGCCGCCGAACACGCTCCAGCGCAGCGTGGGCATGCTGCCGGGCTTCAGGGTGCCGAGGCGGGACGCGAAGGTGATCAGCGACGGTACGGAGAACCAGTGCGTGAGCCGGAGCGCGTTGACCGTCTTCACCGGTGACAGGAGCTGACCGCGCCTCGGCACGACCAGGGTGCCACCGGACGCCCAGGCGACGAACAGGTCGTGCACCGAACCGTCGAAGGTGAGCTCGAAGGTCTGGGAGAGCCGGCTGCCCGGGCCGATGTCGTACCGGGAGGCGACATGGCCGAGGTAGGCGCAGAGGTTGGCCTGCGAGACGGGAACGCCCTTGGGGGCGCCGGTCGATCCGGACGTGAAGATGATGTAGGCGAGGTCGTCCGGACCGGTCCTCGGGTCAGGCAGCCCGTCGGGGGAACCGGCCGCCGGTGACGCCAGGTCGGCGGGGTCCACCACGAGCAGTGGCACCCCGGGGTCGGTGTCGGCCCCGGAGGGGTCGGCGAGCACCAGGTCGAGGCCCGCGGTCTCGGCGATCCGGGCCGTACGGGCGGGCGGATGCTCAGGGTTGAGGGGCACGACGGCCGCGCCGCAGCGCAGCACGGCGAGGTAGCCGGCGTACGCGGTAACCGAGCGGTTCGCGAGCAGGCCGACCCTGCGGGGGGCCGCACCGCCGTTGAACGCGACGAGCCGGGCGGCGATCCGCTCGGCCAGCTCGCGCAGTTCGCGGTAGGTCAGCTGCTCCTCGCCCACTTCGAGGGCGGTGCAGTCGTCCCCGAAGACGGTGGCCGAACGGTCGAACCAGCCGTACACGGTCTGGGGTTCGCTCACGGGGTCCGCGCCTCCATCGCCTGGATCCACTGGCGCAGGGCGCCGACCGTGCGCAGCCCGCCCAGCTCCTCGGGGTCGACCTCGCGGCCGGTCTGCTCGGACAGTTCGACGATGATCCGCAGCTTGGCCAGCGAGTCGATCCCGACGTCGACGAGTGTGGAGTCGTCGTCGAAGGAGGTGCGCGCGTGCTCGCGCAGCACCCAGTCGGCCAGGTCGCCGGTGCGCTCCGCCCGCTCGTCGTCGGGCCAGTAGCGCTTGGTCTGCCAGGGGTAGCGGGGCAGCGGGACGTAGCGGCCGCTCTCGCCGGCCAGCGCCGGCCAGTCCACGGCGCCGTCGTCGCGGTAGCGGTCCGCGGCCTCGGCCAGCTTCTTCGGCGCCTTCTTGCCCGGGGCCGCGTCCGCCGCGCCGTTCAACGCCGCGGCCATCTCCTCGTGCGACGACGCGACGAGGGCCAGCCGGTGTTCATGGTGCTGGCGGCGGGTGGCCGCGCTGTAGCAGAGGTCCCGGAGGCTGTACGCGGCGCCGGGCCCGTCAGGTCCGAGGTACGCCGCCCAGGAGCGGCGGAGCGCGGCCAGGGCGTCGGGCGTACGGGCGGAGAGCGTCAGCAGGTACGGCCCGCCGGCCGGCTCCGCCGCGGCGGCGTCGGGCCGCGGGTCTGCCTGGCGGATCACCACGTGCGCGTTGAGGGCGGAGGAGCCCTGCCCCGAGACCCCGGCGCGGTGCGGCCGTCCCTGGTCGGGCAGGTCCTGGAGCTTCTCCGGTACGAGGACGGGCAGTTCGTCCCAGGCGACCCGGGGGGTGGCGGTGTCGAGATGCAGACTCGCCGGGACCTGGCCGTGTTCCAGGCACAGTACGGTCTTGATCAGCCCGGCGATGCCGCCGGCGGCCTCCGCGTGGCCGATGTTGGTCTTCACGGAGCCGACGAGCAGCGGCCGGTCCGAGGGCCGGTCCGCGCCCAGCACTTCACCGAGCGCGCTGATCTCCAGGGCGTCGAGCTCCGGCGAGCCGGATCCGTGCGCCTCCACGTAGTCCACCTCGGCCGGTGACACGCCGGCGTCCTCGTACGCCCAGCGGAGCACCTCGATCTGGCCGGTCAGCGACGGGTTCAGCACCGAGTCGCTGGTGCGTCCGTCGTTGCCGATCGCGCTGCCCTCGATGACGGCCCGGATCGGGTCGCCGTCGGCCAGGGCGTCGGCGAGGCGCTTGAGGACGACGACGCCCACCGCGTCGCCCGGGGTGTGGCCGTCGGCGCCCGCGTCGGCGAACCTGCTCCGGCCGTCGGCGGCGAGCGCGCCGGCCTGGGTCATCATGACGCCCTCGTCGGGGCGGAGGACGAGGTTCACTCCGGCGACGAGGGTCAGGGGGCTCTCCCGGGCGCGCAGGCTCTGCACCGCGCCGTGCACGGCCGCCAGCGAGGAGGAACAGGCCGTGTCGATCAGGACGCTGGGGCCGCGCAGGTCGAGGACGTAGGACAGGCGGGCGGGCAGCAGGGAGCGGTAGTTGTTGAGCTGTGAGGCGGTCGCCGTCTGCAGGCCCTGGCGGAAGTGGTTCTCGAGGTAGTCGCCCCGCGCGTTGCCGACGAAGACGCCGGTCCTGGTGCCCGCCAGTTCGTCGGGCCGCCGGCCCGCGTCCTCCAGCGCGTCCCAGGCCGTCATGAGCAGCAGCCGCTGCTGCGGGTCGAGTTCGAGCGCCTCGGTGGGCGACATCCCGAAGAACTCCGCGTCGAAGTCGGCCATGCCGTCCAGGTAGCCGGCCCGTCGGCTGCCGATCATTCCCGGGCCCGGCTGTTCGGAATGCAGGGCGTCCACGTCGTAGCGATCAGGTGGTGTCTCGCTCGTGGCGTCCACACCGCCTCGCAGCAGGTCCCACAGCTCGTCGGGTCCGTCGGCGCCGGGCAGCCTGCAGGCCATGCCGATCACCGCGACCGACCGTGCGTCGACGTCGTCCGTCCTGTTCATCAGACCACTCCTTAAGATGCTTCGCTTCGTGACGCCGATGCACGAACGCGCTGTTCACTGCTCCATGGGGTGCCGGGGAGAACGGCGGCCGGCCCGTGTCCCGGGGCGGTCGGCGCCGCGCGTCGCCGCGCCGCACCGGCCTGCCCGGACGGCACGGCTCACCCGGTGGGACGAACTCCGGCGTCGTGCTGCCGGGTTCGCTACCGGCATGGGTGTCCGGCCTGTCGCGGACTCTCACGGACAGGCAGCACTGACGCTGCTCACGGACGGCGGGGACGGCGCCGGGCCCGTGGCTCGAAGTGCTGCCCATAACGACGTCACCGTGCGGCGGGCGGGGCGCCGCGCGACGGTGCGCGGCGCCGGCGGGCCGGCCGCACGGGGGGCACGGGGGAAATCCCGGGCCCCGCCCCACGGAGCCGGGACCACGACCGCGGGTCCCGGGGCAGGGCGGCTTGCCTGCGTGACATCGAGCGGTACACGGCCGACGGCAGGACTGTGCTGCCCGTGCCCGCGGCAGTGTCCCCGCTGTCCGAACCGCACTTGCCCCACTGCCTGTTCCCCTCCCCGCGGCCCCACGGCGCTGTCCGCCGCATGGATACCCACCGCACGATTGTCATATGTAAAACCGCCACGACCGATTCCGGCTGATGGATTGGCGGGAAGTGATCGATCAAGGTCGAAATCTCGCCCGCTTCGGGCGAAATGCGCGGTTCGGCCTGCGGGAAGAGTGCCCTGTGGACGACCCTCGCCCACCCCTGCGACGATGCGCGCATCACAAGCGAAACGGAAAAGAACGAACTTGGTTAGTGCGCGGTACCGCTGATCTGGTTTCATCTGGTCGCATGGACCCCCTGACACCCGATCAGACCCGGCACTCTGGCGAGCAGCGCAGGCTCCGGCTGCAGGTGCTCGGCCTCAACACCGTTGAGGCCGAGGCCACGTTCGACCGTGTGGCACGGCTCGCGGCGAGCTTCACCCAGTCGCCCCTCGCCATGGTCAACTTCATCAACGACGAACGACAGATGTTCCGGGGCATGTACGTGCCGCCGAGCTCCCCCGACGGCGACACCGACACCGAGAGCCGGGGCATCGTCTTCGACCTCAGCGACATAGCCCGTGAGGCCCCCAACGACTACGGCTTCTGCCCCCACGTGGTCGCCCAGGGGTCGCAGCTGGCCCTGGACGACGTCTTCGACTATCCCCGGTTCCGGGGCAACGCCCTGGTCAACGACATGGGCGTGCGCTCCTACCTGGGCACCCCGCTGCGGGACAACACCGGCATGATCCTCGGCACGGTGTGCGTGGCCGACGTGGTGGCCCGCAACTGGGACCGCAAGATCAAGGAGGGGATGCAGGAACTCACCGAGACCCTGCTGTCCGAGTTCAAGCTGCGGGACAGCCTGCTCGCCCAGCAGAGCGAGCTGTTCGCCGTCTTCGACGGCGCGCCCTTCCCCATCATGCTCACCGAGGGGCCGCACCACCTGCTGCGCTACGCCAACGGCAAGCAGGGCGCGGCCTTCGGCATGGTCCCCCAGTTCAGCCCGGGGCGGCAGGTCCTGTCCGGGCTCGACTCCGTCGGCGTCTTCAACGCGATGGACGAGGCGTTCCACACCGGCCGCACCACCACCCTCCCCCACGCGGCGATCACCACCTACGACTCGCCCTCGCCGCAGGCCTTCAGCTTCCTCTGCACCCCCGTGCGAACCTCGCCGACCGCGCCGGTCAGCGGAGTGCTGACGGTGGCCATGAACAGCCACGAGTCCTATCCCGCCGCCGAGCAGCGGGTGTTCGCGGCCAACGTCCAGGAGCGGTTCGAACAGCTCGGCACCAACGGCTTCGGCAGCGCGGTCCCCGGCCGCTAGTCCGCCCCTGTCCCCCGTACCCCCGTCCCCCGTCCCCCCGAATCCGGACCGGTACGCCCGCCGGCGTACCGGTCCCCCGCTCTCTCAGCGGTCCCGGTCCGGCACCTCCGCGACGAAGACGGGGATCTCCCGGTCCGTCTTCTTCTGGTAGTCGTCGTAGTCGGGATACGCCTCGACGGCGCGCCCCCACCACAGCGCCTTCTCCTCGCCGGTCACCTCACGCGTCGTCATGTCCCTGCGCACCGGGCCGTCCTGGAGCTCGATCTGCGGGTCGGCCTTCAGATTGTGGTACCACGTCGGATGCCGGTCCGAGCCGCCCAGGGAGGCGACCAGGGCGTAGGCGCCCGCGTGTTCGACCCGCATCAGCGGGGTCTTGCGGATCTTGCCGCTCTTGGCCCCGCGGGTGGTGAGCACCACGACCGGCATCCCGCGCAGCGTCGTCCCGCGCCGGCCGCCCGAACTCTCGTACTCCTCCACCTGTTCGCGCACCCAGGCTTCGGGGCTCGGCTCGTACTCGCCTTCAAGAGGCATCGCACACGTCCCATCGTTCGTCGCATGAAGTCGGCCGCGGACGGGCCGCGGCTGTGCTGCCGTCCCCCGAACTGCCACCGTACCGATCAGGGCCGGAGGCTGCCCACGACGTTGGCCGTGGCCGCGATGCCCTCCTGGATGGTCGGCGCCATGCTGGTGCCCGCCAGGAAGAAGCCGAGCAGTGCGCAGACCACCGCGTGGCTCAGCTTCAGCCCGCCGCTGCGCAGGAAGATCACTGCGAGCACCAGCAGGAGCAGCACCACCGAGATCGAAATGGCCATCGCCAACCTCCTTCGCCGCGCCGGAATTGCGGCATTCGGCGGCCAGTCTGGCGCAGCGGAGGTCCCGTACGGCCGACTGGCGTGTCCGCCGTACGGGTGCACCTCGTCGAAGTCCCGGTTCTAGCGGTCGTGGCGACGCAGGAAGCTCTCGAGGCCCGCCAGGTCGTCGGTGTTGACGTGGTCGACGCCCGCGGTGAGCAGTCCGTGCCAGACCGCGTCGCGGGCCGGCCCGGGGAGGTCGGGGGTGGCCCAGAAGCGGACCCCCTGGGAGCGGCTGTGGGCGGTGGAGACGAGGGTGTGGAGCTTCTGCCGTTCGGCGGCCGGGAATTCACCCTCGCCGCGCCAGCCGAAGCTGTGGGTCCAGTTGCCGGAGATCAGCGGGACGAAGGACGCCGGGGCCGGGTCGGCGGCGGCGAGGTCGTCGAGGCGGCCGTCGTAGAAGGCGTACCGGACCCGCTGCGCCTCCATCGGGGCGCGCGCCGAGCGGTCGCCGGATATGACGGGGGTGACGGCTCCGAGGTGTACGCGGCCGTTGGTGAAGCAGCTGAGCATCCGCCGGTAGTGCCGCAGTTGGCGGTCGAGTTCGAGGTAGGCGGCGACGCCGTCCGTCTTGATGTCGATCAGCAGCTGGAAGGGGCGGCGGTGCCCCGCGTACACGCTGCCGTGGTGGGCGCGGACCCGGTCGAGCAGCGGGTCCAGATACAGGACGCGCAGGGTGCGGGCGGGGTCGAGTTCGGCCGGTTCATGGGCGACGAGCAGTTCGCCGTCGACCAGGAAGATGTCGGCCTCGACGCTGGTGAAGCCGTGGGACAGCGCGTCGTAAAGGGGGCGTTCGTGCAGATAGTCGTTGTGGGCGTGGGCCCTGCGCAGCGGCTTCGGGCCGCCGGCGCCGCCGTTTCCGGCAACGGCGGCGGCGTGGGCGGGTGCTCCGACGGCACCGGTGAGTGCGGCGGCGGCAAGGGCGGTGAGTGCTGCGCGACGGGTGGTCGGCACGATGACCTCCGGGCTCTGAGGGTCGGGAGGGACACCGGTGAGTATCCGCCGGACCGGGCCCGAACCGGCAGGCGCGTACGGAGAGTTCGGCCGCCCGTCATGTGCCGTACGCGAGGACGGCGGCTCAGTCCTCCGCGATCTCGGACCAGTCGACGGTCCGGTCGCACCAGCGGTTCAGCAGGACGTGGTCGTGGCCGACGGCGAGGAGCCCGGCGCCGTGCTCGCGGCGGTAGTCCTCGACGACGGCCACCAGCGCGGCGGTCGTCGACGCGTCGAGCATGGCCGTCATCTCGTCGCAGACCAGCCAGCGCGGCCGCAGCACCAGCGCCCGTGCGAGACAGGCGCGTTGGAGCTGGCCGTCGCTGACTTCGTGGGGGCGCCGGCCGAGGAGTTCGCCGGTGAGGCCGACGGCCGCGGCGGGCCCCTCGGCGCGGGCGGCGGCCTCGGACCGCCGGTGGCCCGTGGCGCGCAGCGGTTCCGCGATCAGCTCCCGCAGCGAGAGCCGCGGGTCGGCGGACAGCCGCGGCTGCTGGAACACCACGCCGACGGCGGTGCGCAGGGCGCGCGGTGCGCGGTGACGCCACCCGTCTCCCGGTTCCACGGCGGCGCCGTCCATCACGACACGGCCGGCGTCGGGCCGGTGCAGCAGGGCCGCGACCTTGGCGAGGGTGGACTTGCCGCAGCCGCTGGGACCGAGCAGCCCGACCGCCTCGCCGGGGGCGACGGTCAGGGAGGCACCGCGTACGACGGGCCTGCGGCGGTCGTAGCCGGCGGTGATGTCACACAGTTCGAACACGCTGCGGCTCCTCGGCGTGGTGGCAGGCGGTGCCGTCGGTGAGGCGGGGAAGCACGGTGCAGGCGTCGTCGGCCCGCGCGCAGCGTGGCGCGAAGGCGCAGCCGTCCGGGAGGTCGCCCAGCTCGGGCGGCAGCCCGGGGATCGGGGCGAACTCCCGCTCCGGCAGGGCGTTCAGCAGGCCCCGGGCGTACGGGTGGCGCGGGCCGGGGCCGCCGAAGAAGTCGCCGGCGGCGGTGAGTTCGACGATCCGTCCCGCGTACATGACGGCGACCCGGTCGGCGATGCGTTCCGCGGCGGCGAGGTCGTGCGTGATCAGGAGTAGTGCGCGCCCTTCGTCCGCGTGGCGGCGCAGTTCGTCGGCGGTGTGGTCGATGAGCGCGCGGTCCAGACCGGTGGTCGGCTCGTCGGCGAGCAGCAGCGGCGCGTCGCCGACGAGCGCGATCGCGGTGGCGGCGCGCTGTGCGAGTCCGCCGGAGAGTTCGTGCGGGTGGCGGTCGAGGTGGCCGGCGGGGAACGCGGCGCGTTCCGCCGCCGCTGTGACGGCCTCGCGTGCCGCTGGGCCGCGTAGCCCGGTCAGAGCCCGTACGGTCTCGGCGAGTTGCGCGCCGACGGTGCGCACCGGGGTGAGGTGGGCGGCGGGGCTCTGCGGCACCAGCCCGACGAGACGGCCCCGGACGGTGCGTGCGAGGGTGCGTTCGTCGGCGCCGAGCAGTTCGACGCCGCCGACGACGGCAGAGCCGGCCGTCTGGGCGTTGGCGGGCAGCAGTCCGAGGAGCGCGGAGGCGAGGACGGACTTGCCGCAGCCGCTCTCGCCGACGAGCGCCAGGCACTCCCCGGCCGCGAGGTCGAACGAGACGTCGCTGACGGCGGCCACATGACGGCCGTCGCGCATCCGGAAGCGCGCCGACAGTCCGCGTACGGCGAGCACGGTGCGCGCCGCGCCGGCGGCCGGCGCGGACCCGGTGGTCGCGGATCGCGGGCTCACAGCATCAGCTCCGATCGGCGGCGGGGGTTGATCCGTTCGCGCCAGGCGCCGGCCAGGCCGGCCACGGCGAGGGTGGGGACGATCAGGAACAGGCCGGGGAACAGCGTCGGCCACCAGTCGCCCGCGAGCAGCGAACCCCGCGCGGACTGCACGAGGTTGCCCAGGCTGGCCTGGTGGGTGGGCAGTCCGAGGCCCAGGAACGACAGCGCCGACTCGTGCCACATGGCGTGCGGCACCATCAGCACGGCCGCGAGCCCGGCCTGCGGCAGTACGCCCGGCAGCAGATGCCGTACGGCCACCCGCCGCCGGCTCGCGCCGCCGCTGATCGCCGCGTCGATGTACGGGCGTGAGCGCAGCGACAGCACCTCGGAGCGGACGATCCGGGCCGTGGACAGCCAGTGCGTGAGCGCGACGGACACGATCACCGGCCCCACGCCGGGCCGGAACATGGCCACGACGAAGATGCCGAGCAGCAGGTGCGGCACGGAGGAGAAGGCGTCGACCAGCCGCATCAGCACCCGGTCCGTCCAGCCGCCCGCGACGGCGGCCGCCGCGCCCACCACCGTGCCGATCACGGTGGCGACCAGGGCCGCGACCAGCCCCACGAGCAGCGAGACGCGCAGCCCGTAGACGCAGCGCAGCAGCAGGTCGCGGCCGACGTCGTCGGTGCCGAACGGGTGGGCGAGGGACGGCGGTCGCAGCTTCATCGACAGATCGACGGCCTGCTGGTCGAGCTGGGCGAGCGGCGGTACGAGCAGCACCGCCAGCGCCACCGCCGCGACGGTTGCGGCGGAGACCGTGACGCGTACGGTCCGGGTGGAGCGACGCGTACGGCCGTGGGACTTCCAGGCGAGGTCAGCCATCGAAGCCCACCCTCGGGTCGGCCAGTCCGTAGAGAAGGTCGGACAGCAGGTTGCCGAGCAGCACGGCCGCCGTCGCGAGGACGGTGAGCGCGGCGAGCAGCGGGAAGTCGACGGAGGTGGCGGCCTGCACGGTGGCGGCGGCGATGCCGGGCCAGCTGAAGACGGTCTCCACGAGCAGTGCTCCGGTGATGAGTTCGGGTACGCGGGAGCCGACGAGGGTGAGCATCGGCAGCATCCCGGAGCGCAGCGCGTGGCCGACGAGGACGGTGCGCTCGCCCAGGCCGCGGGCGCGGGCGCCGCGTACCGGGTCCTCGTCGAGGGCGTCGCCGACGCCCTGGCGCACGTACAGGAAGAACCACGGCAGCTGGCTGAGGCCGAGGACCGCGGCGGGGAGCACCAGGTGGGTGGCGACCTGGCCGGCGGTCACGGTGTCGGACGCGGTGTCGGTGAGGCCGCCGGCCGGCAGTACGCCGAGTTCGAGTGCGAAGAACCAGATGGCGAGGAGTCCGAGCCAGAAGGCGGGCGCCGCCTCCAGGATGTAGGCGAGTGAGCTGACGCACCGGTCGAGGTGGCCGCCGCGGCGGCGGGCGGCGAGCACGCCGAGGGCGGTGCCGAGCGCGATGGCCAGGACGAAGGCGGTGGCGGCGAGGAGCACGGACCAGCCGACGCGTTCGGCGATGACGTCGGCGACGGGCCGGCGCATGAGGCTGGAGTCGCCGAGGTCGCCGGTGAGCGCGCCGGTCAGCCAGTTCCACCAGCGGCTGACGAGGGGCTGGTCGACACCGAGGTTGGCCCGGATCTGGTCGAGGTTGTCCTGCGAGGCGGTGAGCCCGGCGGTGCCGGTGTACGCCTTGACGGGGTCGAAGGGCGAGGCGGCGGCGACGGCGAAGACCGCGAAGGTCACGGTGAGGAGCACGGGGACGGCGGACAGGGCCCGCCGTCCCGTCATCCGCGCCATCGCCCGGAGGGGCAGGGCGCGTATCACTTCTTCGGCGTCCAGTCCTCGACGTTCCACCAGGGCCCGGAGGCGAGGCCGTGGTCGTGCGGCTCGACCTGGGTGGTGAGACCGTCCCACCGGTCGCTGACGACGTAGACGTGGTCGATGTGGGTGAGGAAGGTGTAGCCCGGGTTCTTGACCAGTTCGCGCTGAACGGTGTCGTAGGCGGCCTTGCGTTCGGCCTTCTTCCCGCTGCGGCGGCCGGCTTCGAGGGCCCGGTCGACGGCGGGGTTGTCGTAGTGGGCCATGTTGTTGAAGCCGTCGCCGGCGAGGGAGGACTTCAGCAGCAGGTACTGGTCGAAGTCGGGGTCGCCGGGCGCCCCGCCGCCGGCGAGGACGGCGTCGTGCGCCATGCGCGGTTCGATGACCTCCCAGCTGCCGGCCTTGGTGGTGATGTCGATGCCGGCCTTCTTGGCGTCGGACGCGTAGGCGAGGGCGTGGTCCTGGCGGAGCTTGTCGCCGGTGAGGTACCAGAGCGGGAAGGCGGCGCGTACGCCGTTCCTGACCCGGATGCCGTCCTCGCCGGGCTTCCAGCCGGCCTCGTCGAGGATCTTCCTCGCCCCGGCGAGGTCGTGGCGGCGCTCGGTGCCCCGGGTGAACCACTCGCTGCCGGTGGGGACGGGGCCGTAGGCGGGTTTGCCCGCGCCTTCGAGGATGCTGTCCACCATGGCCCGGCGGTCGACTGCGATGTCGAGCGCCCGGCGCACCGCGGTGTCGCCGGTGACCTTGTTGCCGGTGGGCAGGGTGACGGTGCGGTAGTCGTAGGTGGTGGCCCGGTACGTCTTCCTGCCCTGCTCGTTCTTGAAGCCCCGTGCGAGGTTGGGCGGCAGCACGGCGCCGTCGAGGTCGCCGGCGCGCAGCCGGGTGGCGCGGACGTCGTCGTCCTTGATGATCGCCATGGTGAACTTCTTCACCGCGGGCGCGCCGCCCCAGTAGTCGGGGTTGGCCCGGAAGCTGATCTTCTCGCCCCTGGACCAGCCGGTGAGGACGTACGGGCCGGTGCCGACCGGCTTCGTGGTGAACGGGCCGGTGTTGACGTCCTGTCCGCCCGCGATGTGCTTCGGCGCGATGGGCAGCACGGTGCGCTGGGCGAACGGCGCGTAGGGGTACTTGAGGGTGAAGGCCACGGTGTGGTCGCCGACGGCCCTGACGTCCTCGACGGCGTCGAGTTCGGTGCGGGACGGGTTGTTCGTCTTCTCGTCGAGGACGGTCCGGTAGGTGAAGACGACGTCCTCTGCGCCGAACGGCTCGCCGTCGCTGAACTTCACGCCCCGGCGGAGTTCGTAGGTGTAGGTGAGGCCGTCGGCGCTGACCTTCGGCAGTTCGGCGGCGAGCGCGGGCCGCAGCTTCATGTGCCGGTCGAAGGCGAGCAGCCCGTCGAAGATCTTGGAGTTGCCGTCCTTGCCGTAACCGAGCAGCGGGCTGAGGCTGTCGGGTTCGTAGGCGATGCCGACGACCACCGAGTCCTTGGCCCCGGCGCCGCCGCCCGGAGCGGCGCAGGCCGCCGCGCCGAAGGTCAGCGCGGCGGCCATGGCCGCGGCGGCCGCGGTCCGTATCGATCGGCCTGTCATATCCGTACACCCCTGTTGAAGATCAGCCGCTATTGCAAACTGCTCGCAATTAAACCGCATGTAAAGGGTGCGACGGAATCAGGGGTGTTACGCGACGACGGGCCTCCTACGGCGCCCGGAGGTCGACGAGCCCGGCGAGCGCCTCCTTGTGGCGTCCTGGCGAGCCGAGGGCGATCTCGTCGGCCTTGGCGCGCTTGAGGTACAGATGGGCCGGGTGTTCCCAGGTCATGCCGATGCCGCCGTGCAACTGCACGCACTCCTCGGCCGCGTGGACCGCGACCCGTGAGCAGTACGCCTGGGCGACCGCGACCAGGAGCGGCGTCTCCGGACTCCCGGTCGCCAGCGCGTCCGCGGCGGCGCGGGCCGCCGCCCGCGCGGAGACCACCTCGAGCCACAGCTGCGCCATGCGGTGCTTGAGCGCCTGGAACGAGCCGATCGGGCGGTTGAACTGGTGGCGTTCTGCGGTGTGCCGGACGGTCTCCTGAAGGCACCATTCGGCGAGGCCCAGTTGCTCGGAGGCGAGCAGTCCGGCCCCGGCGAGCAGACCGCGGCGCACCGCCGCCTCGCCCGCCGCCGCGTCGGCGAGGAGCGTCCCGCCCTCGGAAGCGGTGACCGCCGCGAGCGGGCGGGTGAGGTCGAGCGGGGTCTGCGCCTCGATCGCGGCCTCCGCCGCCTCCACCGCGTACAGTCCGTCGGCCCGCGGCACCAGCAGCACATCGGCGCTCGCCGCGTCCGCGACGCCGGCGATGCGGCCGCCGCCGTCGGGCAGCGGGCCGTCGGGGGCCGTGGAGAGCGGCACCGCGAGGGCGGCCGTGCGGCTGCCGTCGGCCAGCGCGCCGAGCAGTCCGGCCACCGCCTCCGGCTGCGTCCCGAGGGCCAGCAGCACCTCGGTGGCGACGACCGAGCTGGTGAGGTACGGCGCGGCGACGACGCCGCGGCCCAGTTCCTCCAGCACGACCGCGGCCTCGCGGTGGCTCGCGCCCTGGCCACCGAGCTTCTCGGGCACCAGCAGGCCGGCGGCGCCCATCTCGGCGGCGAGCGAGGTCCACAGCCGCGGGTCGTGGGGTGAGCCGGCCTCGGCGCGGACGGCGAGTTCGGTGGTGTCGCCGCGGGCGGCGACGAGGGACCGTACGGCGGCGCGCAGGTCGTCCTCGGTCTCCGAGTAGAGCAGATCCGTCATCGCGCGAGGTCCTTCCAGGCGACGTCCTTGTCGTTGCGCGGCTCGGAGGGCAGCCCGAGGACGCGTTCTGCGACGATGTTCAGCAGCACCTCGGTGGTGCCGCCCTCGATCGAGTTGCCCTTGGACCGCAGGTAGCGGTACCCGGCGTCGCGACCGGTGAAGTCGACCAGCTCGGGCCGGCGCATGGTCCAGTCGTCGTACAGCAGCCCTTCCTCGCCCAGCAGTTCGACCTCCAGGCCGCTGATCTCCTGGTTGAGGCGGGCGAAGGCGAGTTTCATCGCGCTGCCCTCCGGGCCGGGCTGGCCGGCGACGAGCTGCTGGCGCAGCCGCTCCCCCGCGAGGCGGGAGACCTCGGCGTCGACCCACAGGGTCAGCAGCCGCTGGTGCAGGTCGTGGGTGCGCAGTTCGGGGCGTTCGCGCCAGGTCTTCGCGATCGTGCCGATCATGCCGCCCTCGCGGGGCAGCCGCATGCCGCCGATGGCGACGCGTTCGTTGTTGAGCGTGGTCTGGGCGACCTTCCAGCCGGCGCCGATCTCGCCGAGGCGGTGCGCGTCGGGGATGCGGACCTCGGTGAGGAAGACCTCGTTGAACTCGGCCTCGCCGGTGATCTGGCGCAGCGGCCTGACCTCCACGCCGGGGTCGGTCATGTCGCAGATGAAGTAGGTGATGCCCCGGTGCTTGGGCAGGTCGGGGTCGGTGCGGGCGATCAGGATGGCCCAGCGGGCGACGTGCGCGCTGGAGGTCCACACCTTCTGGCCGGTGACGATCCAGTCGCCGCTGTCGCCGTCACGGACGGCGCGGGTGCCGAGCGCCGCGAGGTCGGAGCCGGCGCCGGGCTCGCTGAACAGCTGGCACCACACCTCCTCGCCGATCCACAGGGGGCGCAGGAAGCGCTCCTTGACCTCCTGGGAGCCGTACTTGAGGATCGTCGGCGCGGCCATGCCGAGGCCGATGCCGATACGGCGGGGGTCGTTGTCGGGTGCGCCGGCGGCGGTGAGTTCGGCGTCGACGACGGCCTGGAGGGAGCGGGGGGCGTCGAGCCCGCCGAGGCCCTTCGGGAAGTGGACCCAGGCGAGGCCGGCGTCGAAACGCGCCTTGAGGAAGTCGGTGCGGTCGGTGGTGGCCGGCGGGTGGTCGGCCAGCAGCTTCCGGGTCAGGTCGAGGAGTCCGGCGGCGTCGGTCATCGGGCAGCTCCGTCCGGGACGACGACCAGGCGGCCCGTGGTGGTGCCGTCGGCGACACGCTGCACGGCGCCCGCGGCGTCCTTGAAGGGGACCCGCTCACTGATGAGCGGCTTGATCAGGCCCTTGGCCGCGTACTCGGTCAGCGTCCGGTGGCAGCGGCCGATGGAGGCCGGGTCCTTGGTGGCGTACAGGCCCCAGTGCAGGCCCATGATCGAGTAGTTCTTGACCAGGGCGTGGTTGAGCGCGGGGGCCGGGATGTCGCCGCTGGCGAAGCCGACGACGACGATGCGGCCCTCGAAGGCCACGCACTTGGCGGACTTGGCGTAGGCGTCGCCGCCGACCGGGTCGTAGACCACGTCCGCACCGCGCCCGCCGGTCGCGTCCTTCACGGCGGCGACGATGTCGTCGGCGCGGCGGTCGATGACGACGTCGCAGCCCAGTTCGCGGGCGACGGCGGCCTTCTCCGGCCCGCCGGCGACGCCGATCACCCGGGCCCCGGCCGCCTTGCCGAGCTGTACGGCGGCGCTGCCGACCCCGCCGGCGGCGGCGTGGACCAGCAGGGTCTCGCCCTCCTTGAGCGCGGCCCTGCGGTGCAGTCCGAACCAGCCCGTCTGGTAGCCGATGTGCATCGCCGCGGCCTCGGCGTCGTCGAGCGACTCGGGCGCCGGGAGCACGGCGGCCGCGTCGGCGACCACGTACTCGGCGAGCCCGCCGCCCGGCAGGACCGGGTTGGCGATGACGCGGCGGCCGTCCTCGGTCTCGCCGCAGACCTCGACCCCGGGGGTGAAGGGCAGCGGGGGCCGCACCTGGTACTGCCCGCGGCAGAGCAGGGCGTCCGGGAAGTTGATGTTCGCGGCTCGGACCCTGAGCAGGAGCTGTCCTTCGCCGGGCGTCGGCCGGTCCACCTCTTCGAGCCGCATCACCTCACTCGGCTCGCCGTTGCGGTGCACTTGCCATGCCTGCATCTCGGGGCCTCCCACACGTAGGGCAGTACTGTGCTGCGCTCCGCATACTAAGCGGTCGCTTGCCCGGCGGGAAGCCCCCTCAGTCGCCCTTCGGCCTGGCCCGTACGTGCATCCGCTCCCCCTGCGGGCCGAAGAGGCTCAGGAACTCGACCGGCTTGTCGTCGGCGCAGCCGAACCAGTGCGGCACCCGGGTGTCGAACTCGGCCGCCTCCCCCGCGCCGAGCACCACGTCGTGGTCGCCGAGCACCAGTCGCAGCCGGCCGGAGAGGACGTACATCCACTCGTACCCCTCATGGGTACGGGGCTCCGGCTCCTCGCCGAAGACCTTGTGGACCACCTTGTACGCCTGGAGGCCGCCGGGCCGCGCCGTGAGCGGGTACATGGTCCGGCCGCCGCGGACGATGGGCTTGGCGCGCACCCGCGGATCGCCGACCGGGGGCGCGCCGACCAGTTCGTCCAGCGGGACCTGGTGGGCGCGGGCGATCGGCAGCAGCAGTTCCAGGCTGGGCCGCCGGCCGCCGGACTCCAGGCGGGAGAGGGTGCTCACGGAGATGCCGGTCGCCTCGGAGAGCGCGCCGAGGGTGGCCCCCCGCTCGCGCCGGATGCGGCGGAGGCGTGGGCCGACCTCGTTCAGGACGGCGTCGAGCCGCGCATCCTCGGGTCCGTCGTGTGCGTCGTGCTGGTCGTCACTCATCCTTCTATTGCAGAAACAGCAACACCTTTTGTCAAATGCGCACGTGACAGAGCGCGGCCGGGGCTCACCGCGGGAAGAGTTCGAACGTGACGGCGGGACGGCCGCCGAAGCGGGGCGCCGCCATCTGCGCCATGCCGGTGAGGAAGGTCCGGCAGTACTCCTCGGGGTCCTGGTCCGTCAGCCCCTCGATGTAGAGCCGGTGCGCCAGAAGGGAGGCCACGGACCGTTCGAGGCCGGGGCCCGCGTCGACCGCGTGGGTCGGGCTCGTCGACCCCGCGACGGCCACCCAGCGCACGCCGCCCCACGGTTCGAGGCCCTGCTCGGAGATCAGCTCGGGAAAGATCCAGCGGTTGCCCGCGTCGGCGACCGCGTCGAGCGTCGCCCGGCCGACCGCACGGTGGTCGGCCGTGTTCCAGGCGGTGCCGCCCCACGTGTCGCGGTGGTTGAGGGTGATCACCAGCTCCGGCCGGTGCCGGCGGACGGCCGCGGCGATGTCCCGCCGCAGCGCGGTCCCGTACTCGATCACACCGTCCCTGTGGTCCAGGAACTCCACGGTGGGGACACCGACGACGGCCGCACTGGCCCGCTGCTCCGCCTCGCGCAGCGGCGCGCACTCCTCGGGGGCGATGCCGTCGATCCCGGCCTCGCCGCGCGTGGCCAGCAGATAGACGATGTCACGTCCCCCGTCGGTCCACCCCGCGACGGCGGCCGCGCAGCCGTACTCGAGGTCGTCGGGGTGGGCGACGACCGCGAGCGCGCGCTGCCAGTCGGCCGGCATCTCCTGGAGCTGTTCGGTCTTGGGATCAGTCATGTCCCGCAGGATACGGAGCCCCTGACCGCATGTCAGAGCTCCTGGCGGGCGAGCCCCAGCAGTCGGTCGAGCACCCGCGGTCCGCCCGCCCGCACCCCGTCGTGCTCGTACTCGTCGGTGACCCACGTCCGCAGGCCGCGCACGGCGCGGGCGGTGCGCAGCGAGTCGGCGGTGTCCACGTACATGTCGTCGTGGTAGACGGCCGCCGCGACGGGCACGTCGTTGGCCGCGAGCCGCGCGGGATCGTAGAGCGGCGCCCAGTCGGTGCAGGCGGCCAGCAGTTCGGCGCAGTCGCGCAGCGGACGCAGGGCCGGGTCCACCTCGAAGTGCCAGGGGTGAATGGTCTCGCCGGTGAACAGCAGCGGCTCGTCGCCCGCGAGCGCCGCCCGCGCGTCGAACTCCGGGAACTCTGCGCGCACCCGCTCGGCCGCCCAGTTCGTCGGCCGGCCGCCCTGGGCGTAGATGGCCTCGTGGAGCACCGCGTACAGCGGGTGGCCGGCGAAGGAGAGGACGGGGCGTACGCCTTCCTGGAAGGCGTCGGAGAGTTCATGGCCGGACGCCGTGCGCACGAAGGCGTTCTCCAGCAGGTAGTGGAGCTGGTGGCTGCCGTCCCCGCCGCCGAGCAGGATGCCGAGGGACTGGAACGCTTCGACGGTGAGCGTGTAGCCGCCGGGCAGCCGTGCCGGCCGCTCGGCGAGGTGGGCGGCGATCCGCCGGGCGCGCTCCACGTCCTGCGGATAGCGGGCGTAGTGGGCCTCGGCCTTGCGGCGGATACGGGGATAGGCGGCCCGGTAGACGTCGTCGGCGTGGGCGTCGAGGGAGGGCAGGCCGCCGGTGATGAGGACGGTGTCCAGCCCTTCGGGCGCGACGGAAAGATAATGCGTGGCGCAGAAGCCGCCGAAGCTCTGCCCGAGCACCGTCCACGGCGCTCCACCGGTCAGCCGCTGCCGGACGCTCTCGCAGTCGCGGACGATGCTGTCGGCGCGGAAGAGCGCGAGGTGCTCCGCCTGCGCCGCCGGCCCGCCCCGCTGCGGAAGCGTCTGCCGGCTCTGCGGCGTGGAGCGTCCGGTGCCGCGCTGGTCGAGCAGGAGTACGCGGAAGTCCTGTACGGCCCGCCCGAGCCAGGCCGGCTTTCCGACGAAGCGGCGCACCGCGTTGCCGGGGCCGCCCTCCAGGTAGACCAGCCACGGCCGGAACCTGTCCGCGTGGGCGGCGGAGACGACCTCGCGGCCGTAGAGCTCGATCTGCTCGCCCGCCGGGTCTTCGTGGTCGAGCGGGACGGTGAAGTGGTGGTCCGTGAGGACGACTCCCGGCTGCCGATAGCTGGCCACTGCTGCTCCTGTTCCTGTGCGCCCCCGCACGTCCAGTGGATCACAGCGGCCGGTCGAGGACGCGTACCGGGACGGGGATCAGCCGGTTCCGTCGGACCGGTCCGTCCGCGTTCCGGGCGGCACTTGCCCCGCCGTGGGCGCCCGTGTTGATCTGCTCACCCATCCCGTACGGAAGGCGGTCCCCTGTGGCCCTGTTCGATCTGCCCCTTGCCGAGCTGCGCACATACCGCAGCCTCTCCCCCGAGCCCGAGGACTTCGACGCGTTCTGGGCGAAGACCCTCGACGAGGCGCGCAGCCATGATCTCGACGCCCGGTTCGAACGGGTGGAGTGCGGCCTGACCTCGGTCGAGGTGCACGACGTGACCTTCGCGGGGTTCGGCGGTCACCCGGTGAAGGGGTGGCTGATACTGCCCGCCGGTGCGGACGAACCGATGCCGGTGGTGGTCGAGTTCGTCGGCTACGGCGGCGGCCGGGGGCTGCCGCACACGCATCTGCTGTGGGCGTCGGCCGGCTTCGCGCACTTCGTGATGGACACCCGGGGCCAGGGCAGCGGCTGGTCGACCGGGGACACGCCGGACCCGGTGGGCAGCGCGCCGTCCCATCCGGGCTTCCTGACGAGGGGCATCGAGGACCCGCACGCGTTCTACTACCGCCGGGTGTTCACCGACGCGGTACGCGCCGTCGAGGCCGCCCGCTCCCACCCCGCGACCGACGCCTCCCGCACCGCCGCGATCGGCGGCAGCCAGGGCGGCGGGATCACCCTGGCCGCCGCCGGGCTCGTACCGGACCTCGCCGCGATCGCACCCGACGTCCCGTTCCTGTGCGACTTCCCCCGCGCCACGACCGTCACGGACCGCGACCCGTACCGGGAGGTGGGCAAGTACCTCAAGATGCACCGGGGACGGGTTGAGCAGACGGCGCGGACGCTCGCCTACTTCGACGGCGTCCACTTCGCGGCACGCGGGCGCGCGCCGGCCCTGTTCTCCGTGGCGCTGGAGGACCAGACCTGTCCGCCGTCGACGGTGTTCGCCGCCTTCAACGCGTACGCCCACGAGGACAAGCAGATAGAGGTCTACGACTTCAACGACCACGAAGGCGGCGGCCCGTTCCAGCAGGCGGCCCAGCTGCGCTGGCTGCCGAAGCGGCTGACGGCCTGACGGTCTGACGGCCGCCTGACGACGGTGTGACGGCCGGTCGCGCGGCGGCGCGCCCCCTCCTGAGCATTTTTCCGTGGCGGTCTGCGCTGCTCAGGAGAAAGCGCTTACCCGCGGCCGGCCGGGTCGTCTCGGTCAGCGACGGCCGGCCATGCGGTGCAGGTCCACCTCAGAGAGCCGGCCGTCGGACACCCGGGCCGTCATGTAGGTGCAGTGGGGCTGCCGCCGGCGGTCGGTCGGCGAGCCAGGGTTGAGCAGCCGCAGCCCGGCCGGCGCCGTCGTGTCCCAGGGAATGTGGCTGTGCCCGAACACCAGGACGTCGAGGCCGGGAAACCGCTCCTCGCAGCGGCGTTCGCGCCCGTGGGCGGGGCCGGTCTCGTGGACGACCCCGAACCGCACTCCGCCGAGCTCGGCCCGGGCCACCTCCGGCAGCCGGGTCCGCAGCTCGGGCCCGTCGTTGTTCCCGTACACCGCGAGGAGGCGCGCGGACCGGGACTCGAAGAGATCGAGGGTCGCGGCGTCGATCCAGTCGCCGGCATGGATCACCACGTCCGCCGCGGCCATGGACTCCATCAGCTCCGCGGGCAGTTGGCGCGCGCGGGCGGGCACATGGGTGTCGGAGGTCAGCAGCAGCCGCATGTCTCCACGATGCGCCGCGCGGCGGCCGTACGCAGCCCGTCCGCGCGCGGCAGCTCCGCACCCGCTCGCGAACAACCGGAACAACCGCTCCCGTATGCCGCACGAAGTCGTACGCATACCCGGTCGCGGACCGGGCAGGCGAAGGGTGAACGCTCGCCCGGCCTACCCCCCCGGCCGGCTGCGAGGCGTCGCGGCCCCGTCCTCGTCCCCCCCGGAGGCGGGGCCGCTCTCTGTCTGCCACCGCCCTTCGAGGGATCGATACGCCGTCCCGCGCGGGCCGCTTGTTCGCCGGGGAAACACCTGTTCGCGGCTTTCCGGTGGAATCGGGGCCCGATGCGGGTACCCGACAGTGATCTGCCGCCGACGGGCCGCCCGACCGCGGCCGTCCGCCGGTGGCTCCCGCCGATACGGCCCGCAGCGGGCCGGAAGGACAGGTGACATCAGTGACCGCACCTACGCGATCACAGCGGGACGAAGGGCAGCCCGTGGGAGTCAGGGCCTACGCCGACGCGGAGGCGGCGGAGCGGGAGCTGCCCGCGCTGCTCTCCGACCGTGACGAGCCGCCCGAGTACCGCGCCGGAGTGGCCGCGGGATACAGCTGGGCCCTGGGACGCGACGCCCGCGGGCCCGTCACCGGGGCGGGCGCGGCCGGTGTGCCGGACATGGGCCTGCTGACCGCGGAGATCGACGCCGCGGTGGTACGGGAGGACGAGGCCGTGGCGGACCCGGCCACCCGGGACTACGTCCAGGGTGTGCACTCCGCCCTTGCCTGGATCTGCGGCTTCAGCGACCGGCGTGCGTAGGACGGCGTCCCGCGTGCGACGTCCCGCTCATCCGCCCGTCGGTCATCCGCGCGTCGGTCATCTGCTCGGGGTCGATGCCGTCACCGACGACAGCCGGTACTCTCCGGGCCGTCACCGGGAGCTCATGCGCCTGGTGGCCGCCGCTCGCCAGCATCCGGACCTCGCCGCGGGTGCTGATCTCCGCGCGCACGATCCCTGTCTCGTCCTCGTAGACCGGGCTGCCTCCCGCTCCCGACATGTCGGTGCGCCGGACGACGACCACGTCGTCGACGGCCGACGCCTGGAAAATGAGTTCGTAGGTCTCCGCGTAATCCTCCATGACCGCCTCCCGGGCGCTCTACGCGGCAGGGAAACGCGTGCCGGCCGTGCGGCGCCCTCCCTTCCATCGTCACTCCGCTCCGGGCGCGGCGCACGGCCGCCTGTACCGCCCGCCTCACTGCCCGCCTCGCGATACGGGTTCTCGCGATACGGGTTTGGGCGGACCCGAGCGCCCATGGAAGGCTGCCCGCGTGACGACGAACGCGGAAACGGGTGGGGAGCGGCTGCTCTACGGCTGCATGGGGCTGGGCGGGAGCTGGGACACCACGCCCTACGGCGCCGGGGACATCGACGCCGCTCAAGCAGCGGTTGAGGCGGCCCTCGACAGCGGGATCACGGTCTTCGACCATGCCGACATCTACCGGCACGGGAAGGCCGAGGCCGTCTTCGGTGAGGTCCTCGCCCGCGCGCCCGGTCTGCGTGAGCGCATCGTCCTGCAGACCAAGTGCGGCATCCGGCTCGCCGACGGCGAGCGCCCGGGTATCTACGACCTGCGGGGCGCGAGCATCGTCCGGCGCGTCGAGGAGAGCCTCGGCCGCCTGCGCACCGACGTCCTCGACGTACTCCTGCTGCACCGGCCGGACCCGCTGGCCGACCCGGAGGACGTCGCGGAGGCCCTGACGTCACTGCACCGCCAGGGGCTGGTGCGCCGCTTCGGGGTCTCCAACATGAGCGCCGCGCAGATCTCACTGCTGCAGAGCTGCCTCGACCGGCCCCTGGTCGCCAACCAGCTGGAGATGAGTCTCCACCGGCGCGACTGGCTCGAAGCGGGTGTCCTGGTCAACACCCCGGAGGCCGCGGCGAACGGCTTCCCGCTCGGGACGCTGGAGCACTGCCGGGCGCACGGTGTCAGCCTGCAGGCGTGGGGCGCGCTCGCCCAGGGGCGCTTCACGGGCCGGCAGGAGACGGCGTCGGAGCAGGCGACGGCGCAGCTCGTCACCGCGCTCGCCGAGGCGAAGGGCACCACACCGGAGACGATCCTGCTGTGGTGGCTCCAGCGGCATCCTGCCCGGATCGCACCAGTCATCGGCAGCGCACGCCCCGAACGCGTCCGCGCCTGCGCCGACGCGGCCCGGCGCGAACCCGAGCTCACCCACGAGGAGTGGTACGGCCTCTGGATCACGGCCAGGGGCACGGCACTTCCCTAGCCCGCCGGGCCCGCGACGGGCGCTTTCGGCCCTGGGGGCGCGGGACGCGCCGTGCTTCCCGGGCGGGCCGGCGCCCACCTGAACCGCTCCCTGCGCGGCGCCGTATGTCCGGGCCGGGGCAGGCCGCCGCGCGCCACGACAGGGAAGCACGGCCGCCGAAGGGCCGGGCCCGTCGCGGCGTCGCGACGGGCCCGGCCCCGGCCGTGCGCGCACGTCAGTGGCGGAAGACGTCCTTCGCCTTCTCCTTGGCCTGCCGGGCGTCGCCCTTCGCCTGTTCCGCGCGGCCCTCGGCCTCGAGCCGCTCGTTGCCGACGGTGCGGCCCGCGGCTTCCTTCGTCTTGCCCTTCGCCTGCTCGATCTTCGAGCGGGACTTCTTCTTGGCCATGAGACTCACATCCCACCTGCATCCGACGTCATGGCTTGTTACTTCGGCTGTCCGTCTGCGCGCTCCCCAAACGTCGCCGGCCCTCTGACCAGGCACCGGGGCGGTCGGTCGCGTTTCCGCGGCCGTGGTGTGACGCTGGAGGCATGAGCTGGGCGTCATGGACAACTCGCAATGTCTACACAGGGCGTGGCGGTGCGCTCACGGAGGAGACCGGTGTCATGACGGGCAATCTCACGGTGCACACCACGTGGGCAGACGGCACGGCACAGGTCGCTCTGCAGTTCACCGACGCGACCGACTGGTTCACGATGACGGGCAGCCCCACTCCCTGCCCCTCGGAAGAGGCGAGCCGGGCGCTGCACGACGCGGTGGTGCAGGCGGTCCGGAACGGCGCGGGGGCGGTGGTCCCCGTCTGGGCGCCGCAGGAGTGAGCGCGGCCCTGCGCGGTGCCGCCGCCCCACAGGGCGCGCGGCCCCGTGGGCGGACGGGGCTGCCCGGAAGTGCCGCGGCCGGTACGCGGCCGCGTTCGACGATCATCAGGAGGCTGCACGGTGCAGGACATGTGGGTCTACTCGACCGACAGCGGCTACGCCCCGGCCCGGGACCTGACGGGTTTCACGGTCGAGGCACCGGACGGGGTGCTGGGTCGTGTCGACCGCCAGTCCGACAGGCCGGGGATGCAGCACCTGGTCGTCGACACCGGGGCATGGGTCTTCGGGCGGAGCGTGCTGGTCCCGGCCGGCTTCGTCCGGCGGATCAACGCCAGTGAGCGGCGCGTCACCGTGATCGCCACCAAGGAGCAGATCAAGGACGCTCCCCGGTTCACCACCGACAGCCAGACAACGGACGGCGCCTATCTGACCGAGGTGGCCCGCTACTACGCCGGACTCGGCCTCGCGGACACGCCCGCCGACTGACCGGGCGCCCTCTTGAAGATGCGCCGCGCGGCCGTGCGTCAGCGGCTGCGGCGGGCGGCACGCCGCTTCAGCCTGCGGCGTTCGGTCTCGTTCGTACCTCCCCACACGCCGATGTCCTGGCCTGCCTCCATCGCCCACCGCAGACACGGCTCCCGCACCGGGCAGCGCCCGCAGATCGCCTTGGCCTCCGCCTCCTGTATGAGTGCGGGGCCGGTGGTGCCGATGGGGAAGAAGAGGTCGGGGTCCGCGTCGCGGCATGCCGCTTCGTCACGCCAGTCGTCCATGTGTCGCCTCGTAACGGTCTTGGGGCGTACGGGTGTTCGGCCGTTTCTGTGCCGTCCTACCGGGTGACCGCCGTGCGGGCGACGAAACGGGCCGGCGCGGGTCCCGGTGACGTGGGCCCGGCGCGGCGGCGCCGGTTCCCGCGTCAGGACCCGGAACGCGTGGCGGTGCCCGCGCGTTGGTGGGGTGAGCACCGTGCGACGCGCGCGGTGCCACGGACGTATTGAGAAGAAGCCGAGGTGGCACCAGTGGCAATGTGGGACCGGATCAAGGACCAGGCCAAGAATCTGCAGCAGGCCCAGGGCACCAGCCGCGGCGCGGGCGGTCACGGCACCGGCTCGCGTTCCGGAGGTGGCTCCCGCGCCCAGTTGGTGAGCACCTTCAAGACCCAGCTCACCTCCTTGAAGGCCGAGTTGAAGAGCGGCGCCTTCAGGGACGCCAGCATGGCGATGTGCGCGCTGGTGGCTGCCGCCGACGGGCATGTGGACCAGGCGGAGCGCCAGCATGTGGAGTCGCTGATCCTGAGCAACGACGTCCTGCAGAACTTCCCGGCGGACCAGCTCCGCCAGCGGTTCAACAAGCACGCCGACCAGCTCTCCGCCAACTTCCTGCTGGGCAAGGCAGGCGTGATGCAGGAGATCGCGAAGGCCGCCAAGAAGCCGACGGAGGCCAGGGCGGTCGTCCAGACGGGCCTCGTCATCGCCGGCGCCGACGGGCATGTCGAGCAGTCGGAGCTGGACGTCATCCGGGAGGCCTGCGCCGCACTGGGCCTGTCCCCCACGGAGTTCGGCATCTGAGAACCGGCATCTGAGGACCTGAGGACACACCGGTGCCGGCCGCTCACGGCCCAGGCGGGTCCACGGGCAGCCGGCGCGACCGGCAGGCCGGGACCCGACCGGCAGTCAGGGGCGGGGCGCGGGCTCCCGGCCGGCGGTGCGGTGCACGGTGACCGGGTCGAACGTGACGCCGGTCCGTGAGCCGTCGCCGGCCCAGCGGACCTCGACGCGGTCGCCGTCCACGGTCACTTCGTCGACGGCACCGGCGAGCGGCTCGGGGTCCGGTCCTGTGGCGGTGAGCGTCGCCAGTGCCGCGTAGAGCGCCGTGCCCTCCGCCGGCGCGGTGAGCCGGGGCAGCACCGCCTGCGGGGTGTACGCCGTCCCGTGCGGGGCCCGTACGTCGTCCTGTGCGCGCCAGCCGTGCAGCGGATGCAGCGCCGAGTGCAGCGGTTCGCCGGGGCCGGTCGCCCAGCCCGTCTGCTCGACCCCGGCGCCCGGCGGGGCCCCGACCACCCGGTGGACGCGCAGTTCGAGACGCCCGTGTGCGACGGTGACGCTCTCCACCCGCAGCCCGGGCACCATCGGCGGCCCGGCGGGGAACACCGGCCGGTGCCACGAGGCCGCCCAGCCCCAGCCGTCACCGCCTCCGGCGCCGAGCGGGTGGATACGGCGGCGGACGCTGCGCCTGCCGTCGACCACGACGGCGAGGTGGTTGTCCGCCGTGTCGGCGGTCGCGGTGGGGCCGGTCCGGGTGGAGTACGCCTGACGGCCGTAGAGCGGATCGTCGGCGTCGGACGACTCCCCCTCGTGCGGGCGGACATGGTCGCTGCCGTGGTTGTGGAGCCGGACGACCCCGTCGTCGCGGGTGCTCTGGATCAGCAGCCCGGGCGCGGGCAGCGCGAGCACCCGGTCGGGCCCCTCGCTCGGTGCGGCCTCCTCCGTGGCGGTCCACAGCGGGTGCCCGGCCGGGGCCAGCAGGCAGACGAACGCCTTCGACGCCCAATAGGGCGAAGCCGGACCGGAGTAGCGCTGCAGCGTCCCCTCGTGCGGACCGTGCCAGCCGAGGCCGAGCAGGCCGTCCGGTCCGACGGCGCCGCGGTCGAGGAAGTACCGCAGCGATCCGCTGATCAGCCGGCGGGAGACACCCGGCGGGAAAGGGGTGTGGCCGGTGACGGCGCCGAGGCCCACGGCCGACGCGGCGGCGAAGCGGTAGGTGAGCGAGCGGCCGAAGTGGACGGGCGCGCCGTCGCCGCCGAAGAGCAGCCCGAGGCTTTCCAGGTGCTCGCGCAGCCGCTCCCCGTACGGGCCCGTCCCGGCGCCGCCGAGCAGGGCGTCGAGCACCGGATACAGGTGCAGGGCCCAGCCGTTGTAGTGGTCGAAGGCGCGGCCGTCGCCGTCGGCGTACCAGCCCTGGCCGCGGTACCAGCTCTCCAGCAGGCCGAGGGCGCGTTCCCGGGCACGGGCGGTCTCCGCGTCACCGCGGCCGACTGACTCCAGGAACCCGGCCACCGTGTACGGGAAGAGGTACCAGTTGTTCGGCGACGGCACATGGCGCAGGGCGCCCCTCAGCCACTCCTCCGCCCGGTCCCGGACGTCCTCGTCCAGCCGGTCCCACAGCCAGGGCCGGGTCATCCGCAACCCGAGGGCCACGGAGGCGGATTCGACCATCGGCTGGCCCGCGACGTCGTGGCCGAGGACCGGCGGCCACGACTCGGTGTCGTCCCGGCCGGGGGTTCGGGTGCCGGCCGCGAGTCCTTCCGCGTACCGCTCGAGCCGGCCGTGCGGATCCTCACCCCCGGCGCCCGCCACCCGGAACGCGGCGGCGAGGAACGTACGGGCGTACCCCTCGAGGCCGTCGGAGCGGACGCCGGACGCCGAGGCGCGGCCGGGCAGGTGGAGCAGGGCGCCGCGTGGCGTGGCCCACTTCCAGGCGGCGGCCAGCAGCCCGTCGGCGGCGGCCTCCCAGTGGCCGCGGGTGTAGCCGGTGTACGGGCTCCGCGCGCGGTCGTCGCCGGGCAGTCGGAGGGCGGCCGGGGCGGCGGGGTCGAGCACCAGGGCGGCCTCCATGGCGAGCGCGGCACGGGGACGCCGGCCTGCGGGACCGGGGGCGGCTGCGTTGCGGGCCATCTCGCTCCTGGACGGTGTCGTCGGAACGGACCGCTGCGGAGCAGGGCCGACGTGGACACCGGTCATCCTGGGCGACGGATCGGAACGAGGTCAACGGATCGATCAGCGGTGACGAAAAGCGGTCGGCCGTACGCCACGACCGAGCAGTCCTGCGGCACCCGTACGCCGCCGGCCGGCGCGTGCCCCGTCGAAGTGCCTTCCCCGGGTCAGCCGGGCGACTCCTCGGGCGCCGGCACTCCGGGACCGCCGGCTTCCTGGCTCCCGCGGCGCCCGGCCCCGGCCTCGTCGACGTCGGGCACGTCCTCCCCGGTCGCGCCGGACTCGCCCTCGCCGCCGCCCTCCCCGGCCCGCCGGTCCGCGGTCTCCTCCCGCTGCGGCGGCTCCTGCGCACCGGCCTGCTGGTCCTGCATGTCGCGCGGCAGCGGGTCGTGGCTGTCCTCGAAACCCTCCGGGCGGTAGTCGTCGCTCATGGCGGCCTCCCTCGTGGCGTGGGTGTGTCGTGCGTTCGGCGCGTGGTTCGTGGTCGGCGGCGTTGTCCGGATGTCGCGGGTACCCGCGCGAACCGTGCCGACACGAGGGAGGCGGCACTCCCGCGACCCGGCCCGCGGCACGTGTAGAAAGAGGCGATGCGAGCCATCACAGTCAACCGCTACGGCGGCCCCGAGGTTCTGGAGTTCACCGAGACCGCCGATCCCAAGGTCGCGCCCGACGCCGTCCTCGTCCGGGTGAAGGCCGCCGGCGTGAACCCCGTCGACTGGAAGATCGTCGGCGGATATCTCGATCCGATCATGAACGTCCACTTCCCGTTGATCCCCGGCTGGGACGTGTCGGGGGTCGTCGAGGCGGTCGGCCTGGACGCGACCGAGTTCGCCGTGGGCGACGAGGTCTGCGGGTATGTGCGCAAGGACGAGGTGCAGCACGGCACGTTCGCCGAGTTGGTCGCGGCTCCGGTCCGCACACTGGCGGCCAAGCCGGCCTCCCTGAACTGGCAGCAGGCCGCGGGCCTCCCGCTCGCCGGCCTCACGGCCTTCCAGTCGCTGGCGCGCATCGGCGTCACACGCGGCGACACGGTCCTGGTGCACGCCGCCGCCGGCGGTGTGGGCGCCTTCGCCGTACAGATCGCCGTCGCACAGGGCGCACGGGTCATCGGCACGGCGAGCGAACGCAACCACGACTTCCTGCGCTCGCTGGGCGCGGAGCCGGTCGTCTACGGAGAGGGCCTCGCCGACCGCGTACGCGCACTGGCGCCCGACGGCATCACCGCGGCCGTCGACTACGTCGGCGAGGATGCGGTGGAGGTCTCCCAGCAGCTCCTCACCGACCCGTCCCGGGTGGCGTCCGTCGTGGACGCCTCGGTCACCGAGCGCGGCGGTCACCATGTCTGGGTACGGCCCAGCAGCACCGATCTGGCGGCACTGGGGCGCCTCGCCGACGCGGGCTCTCTCACCGTGCACATCGACACCGCGCTGCCCCTGGCCGAGGCGGCGGAGGCGTTCCGTCTGAACGCGGCCGGCCGCACCCGCGGCAAAATCGTGCTCGAAGTCGCCTGAGCAGCGCAAACGGTCCACACCGGCCTATCGTTGGATGGACATATCGGCGCAAGCGGTGATCAAGGGTCGGAACGGGCTCTCCTCCGAGCGGCCGTCCGACCGGGCTCCCCGAGGAGATCTGTCATGACGGACGCGACCGAGGCCGACCAGGCCCTGAAAGAGAAGCACCGGAAGATGTGGGCGCTGGGCGACTACCCCGCGGTGGCCGGCGATCTCATCCCCGGCCTGGGCGCCACCCTGGTCCGCGCGTGCGGGGTGAAGGCGGGCGACCGCGTGCTCGACGTCGCCGCCGGTACGGGCAACGCGGCGATTCCGGCGGCCCTGGCCGGCGCCGACGCCGTGGCCTGCGACCTGACGCCCGAGCTGCTGGACGCCGGGCGGCGGCTGGCGGAGCAGCAGGGCGTCGACCTCGTCTGGCAGGAGGCCGATGCCGAGGCGCTTCCGTTCGGCGACGGCGAGTTCGACACGGTCATGTCGTGCGTCGGGGTGATGTTCGCCCCGCACCACGAGGCGGCCGCCGGTGAACTCGTCCGGGTCTGCCGCCCCGGCGGCACCATCGGCCTGCTCAACTGGACCGCCGAGGGCTTCATCGGCCAGATGTTCGCCGTGATGCGGCCGTACGCGCCCGCTCCGCCGCCCGGTGCCCAGCCACCGCCGCTGTGGGGGAACGAGGACCATGTCCGCGCGCTGCTCGGGGACCGGGTGACCGATGTCGAGACGCGCAGGGCGACCGTGGAAGTGGACCGCTTCGAGCGGCCGGAGGCCTTCCGCGACTACTTCAAGACCGCCTACGGCCCGACCATCGCGGTCTACCGGAACATCGCCGACTCCCCGGACCGGGTCGCGGAGCTGGACAGCTCCCTCGTGGAACTCGCCCGGCAGCACGGCTGCGGCACGGGGTTGTCGACCATGGAGTGGGAGTACCTGCTGCTGACCGGCCACCGGAGCGGGTGACCGCGGGCGACCCGCGCCCGTGAGCGCCGTCGATCCTGCCTGACCTCCGTCGACGAGGGAACCCCGCCGCGACGGGGGAGACGCGGCGGGGCCCGGTGGACGTATGCCCGTCTGGCGGCGATGCACACATCGGGGCCCGGGGCGGTACCGGCGATGTCCGCAGAGCCGCTCACCCCTGGACTCCGCCCCTTCCCGGACCGGCGCACGGGCGAGGCGGGCTCAGCCTCCGGAGGTCCTGCGCACACAGGCGGCCACCACGTCCCGCAGGTTCCCCGTACGGCTCATCAGCTCGCGCTGGAATCGGGCCCCGTTGCCGGTTTCCCCCAGCGCGGCTGCCGCCTCCCGCACCCGGCGCACGTCGCCCGAGTCCTCCAGGGCGTCGCTGACGTGGCCGATCAGCGCCCGGACCACGTCGGCCGCGGGCTCGGGGCGCATGGTGAGCGGATGGACCAGCCGCTCCTCCAGTCCGGAGCGGCCCGCCCGCCACGAGGCCAGCCGCAGCAGGCCGGTGCCGAGCGGCGCCGGCGGCACCTCCGCGCGCCATTCACGGGCCGCGGTCTCGACCAGGCCGCGGACGAGCGCGGCGATCAGCACGGTGGCGGCCGGGTCCAGGCAGACGTCGGCCACCCGGATCTCCACGGTCGGGTACGTGGCGGACAGCCGGGCGTCGAAGTAGATCATCCCCCGGTCCCGCAGGGCGCCGGTGCCCACCATCGCGGACACCTGCTCGTGGTACCGGTCCGCCGAGCGGAAGAGTTCCGTGGGCCCGGCCGACGGCCAGCGGCCCCAGACGCTGCTGCGGTAGCTCGCGTAGCCGCTGTCCCTGCCCTGCCAGAAGGGCGAGTTCGCGCTGATCGCCACCAGGACGGAGAGCCACGGGCGGATCCGGTCGAGCACCGCGACGCCCTCCTCGTCCGACTCGACCGAGACATGGACATGGCAGCCGCAGGTGAGCTGTTCCTGTGTGGTCAGCCCGAACTCCTGCGCCATCCAGCCGTACCGCTCACCGGCCGCCAGCGACGGGCTGACGGGCAGCGGCGACGTCGCCAGAGCGGCGACCGCCGCTCCCAGCCGTTCGGCGTGGCGGGCGGCCTCCGCGCGCCAGCGGACGATCTCGTCGGCGAGAGTGTCCATCTCGGCCTGCGGGTGCGTGGCGAACTCGAGCTGCTCCCGCTGGAGCTCCGCCTCGAACACCTGCCGGGCGTCGCCCCCCTCGCGTCCGGCCGCGGCGAGCACCGCCGCGGACAGCGCCTGCGGCTCCCCGGAGTCGGGATCGACGAGGAGCAGCTCCTCTTCCACGCCCACGGTGCGCACGCCCATCACTTCTCCCCATCGGCCGCAGTCGAGACCTCTCAGGTGCCCGGACTCGCCCGCTCGATGCGCGTACGGGCGCCCGCTCCAGAAGTGGAAGCCGGATCGAAGGTCCGTCGTAGCGCCGCGTATGTGTGCGAAGTAGGGGCAGACGCACCCTATGGAGCGCTTTGCCCGGCTGCGGAAGCAGCCCGTCCCCCACCATCCGACCGACATGTGCGGCGTGCGCGCCGACGGCCGGGCCGGGCACGCGGCGAGATTCCGGCCGGAGGCGTGTCCCCTGCCCGGGACGGAGCCGGAGCCGTGATACCGGGCGCGGCGGGCGCCGTCGCTCTGCTGGCCGCTCTGCTGCTCCCGGCACTGCTCCTCGGACTGGTGGTCGCGCTGGACCGCTACGAGGAGCGGCTGTTCTCGACGAGCGGCGCACGGGGGCGGCACGCGGCCCGGAAGCCGGTGGCCGAGGGCCGTCGCGCGGCGGCCAGGGTCCGGCCGAAGCCGCCCGCCGCGACGCAGTGACGCAGTGACGCCCGGAGGCTGCGGCGAACCCTGCCGGTGATCGGCGGTTCCCGCCCACCCCGTCCGCCCCGTTTGCGGGCATTTCCGAGCCACCGGAGGGTAGGCGGGGACGGCCCATGGAAGCAGGGACGCGCAGCGAGGAGGAGTCGATCGTGCCCGAGCAGAACGACGAGGCCAGGAACCCGGTGTCGAAGCACCCGGAGCCGGATTTCCCCCAGCAGGAGCAGCAGCACCCGGGCTGGACCGGGCCGATGGACCCGCCGCCGGACCACGGCGAGGAGAGCTACCGGGGCAGCGGTCTGCTCAGCGACCTCAAGGTCGTGCTGACGGGGGGCGACTCGGGCATCGGCCGTGCGGTCGCGCTCGCCTTCGCACGCGAGGGCGCCGATGTGCTGTTCACGCATCTCCCGGAGGAGGAGAAGGAGGCGGCGCGCACACGCGCGCTGGTCGAGGACGCGGGCCGCAGGGCGGTCGCCGTGGCCTGCGACATCCGGGAGGAGGAGCAGTGCCGGCAGCTGGTCGACCGGGCCGTGACCGAGTTCGGACGCATCGACATCCTGGTCAACAACGCGGCCTACCAGATGTCGCAGCCGGACGGGATCAGCGCGATCACCACGGAGCAGTTCGACCGGGTCATGCGCACGAATCTGTACGGCATGTTCTGGCTGTCGAAGATGTCGCTGCCCCACATGCGCCGGGGCGGCTGCATCATCAACTCCACCTCCGTACAGGCCTACAAGGCCAGCCCGCATCTGCTCGACTACGCCATGACGAAGGGCGCGATCGTCACCTTCACCCAGGGGCTGGCGCAGATGGTCGCGTCGGACGGGATCCGCGTCAACGCCGTGGCGCCCGGGCCCGTATGGACGCCGCTGATCCCCGCGACCATGCCGGACACCGCCGAGTTCGGGAAGCAGTCGCCGCTCGGCCGGCCCGCGCAGCCCGCGGAGATGGCGCCCGCCTATGTCTTCCTCGCGTCACCGCAGGCGAGCTACATCACGGCCGAGATCGTCAACGCGACGGGCGGGACCCCGCTGCCCTGACCGGCCGCCCTGCCCCTCACTGCCCCGCTCCCTGGCCGCGCCCGCCGTCCAGTACGCGCAGCAGCCGGGCCACCTCCGTGGCGACGGCGTCGCGGGCGGGGCCGAGGTATTTACGGGGATCGACAGTCTCCTGACGGGCATCGAGGATGTCGCGGGCGGCCCGGGTGAACACCTTGTTGAGCTGGGTGGCGATGTTCACCTTCGTCATGCCGGCCTCGACCGCCTTGGTGAGGCCGGGGTCCCCGACGCCGGAGGAGCCGTGCAGGACGAGCGGCACGCTCACGGCGTCCCGCAGCCGGGTGATGAGTTCGAAGTCGAGGACGGCGTCGCGGGTGAGCATGGCGTGCGAGCTGCCCACGGCGACCGCGAGGGCGTCGACGGCGGTGGCGGCGACGAAGTCGCGCGCCTCTTCGGGATCGGTGCGTACGCCGGGGGCGTGCGCACCGTCCTTGCCGCCGACCTCGCCGAGTTCCGCCTCGACCCATACGTGCTCGGCATGGCAGCGCGCCGCGATCTCCCGGGTCTTCGCCACGTTCGTCGCGTACGGGAGGCCGGAGGCGTCGAACATCACGGAGGTGAAGCCGAATTCGACGGCCTCGTGCACCAGCTCCGCGGACTGGGCGTGGTCCAGGTGGACGGCGACGGGGGCGCTCGACGCGCGGGCGACGGCGAGCGTCGCGAGCCCGATCGGCGCCAGCGAGCCGTGGTAGCGGACGGTGTTCTCGCTGATCTGCAGGATCACCGGCCGTCCGGCGGCCTCCGCGCCGCGAACGATGGCCTCGGCGTGTTCGAGCTGCACGACGTTGAACGCGCCGACGCCCACGCCGTCCCGGGTCGCGGAGCGGACGATGTCGTCAGTGGGCGTGAGCGGCATGGGCTTCCTCCACGGATGCGGCGGTACGAAAGCGGCGGCTGGGGCCGTCGTCAGGCACGGCTGTTCTCGAGGACGACGGACCGGGTGAGATTGCGGGGCCGGTCGGGGTCCTGGCCGCGCGACACGGCGATGAGGACCGCGAGCCGCTGGGCGCGGACCAGGTCGGCGAGCGGGTCGAGGTCCGGGCCGGTGCCCGTACCGCTGCCGGTGGAGTCGGCGACGAGGGTGCCACCGACGTGTGCGACGTCGTCCGCCAGGCCGTGCGGGAGCGGGCCGAACGCCCAGGCGACGCGGCCGGGACCGGTGATGCTGATCGGGCCGTGGCGGTACTCCATCGCCGGGTACGCCTCGGTCCAGGCGCCGGCGGCCTCCCGCATCTTCAGCCCGGCCTCCAGCGCCAGGCCGTAGGTCCAGCCGGTGCCGAGGAAGGTGAACTGCTCGGCACCGCACACGGCGGCGTCGAGCGGCTCCAGGACGGCCCGTTCGGCGTCGCGGATCGCCTCGTCGAGGGTCCGTACGCCGGCGGGCAGGGCGCCGTCCGCCTCCAGATGGGCGCGCAGCAGCGCGAGGTTGGCGGTGGCGAACCGGGTCTGGACGACGGACTCCTCGTCGGCGAAGTCCAGTACGGCGACGGCGTCGGCGGCCCGCATGACGGGGGTCGCGGGATCGGCGGTGATCGCCCCGGTGGGCACCGTGCCCTTCACCCGGTGCAGCAGGTCGAGGACCTCGGTGGTGGTGCCGGACCTGGTGATGGCGAGGACGCGGTCGTAGCGGCGGCCGTGCGGGAACTCGGAGGCGGCGAAGGCGTCGGTCTCGCCGTGACCGCCGCTCTCGCGCAGGGCGGCGTAGGACTGGGCCATGAACCAGGAGGTGCCGCAGCCGACGACGGCGACGCGCTCCCCGCGGCGGGGCAGGGCCGCGGTGTGCCGGGGCAGTGACTGGGCCGCCTGTCGCCATACGGCGGGCTGGGTGGCGATCTCGGCCGAGGTGCGGGAGGAGGTGTGGGCGGACACAGTGGCGTACTCCTTCGGGGAAGGGCGGGGCGGTGCGGATACGGCTGGGCCAGGACCGGTCTACTGCACCGGACCGGCGGTGGGGCCGGACGCCACCTGGCGTTCGGTGAAGGCGAACACGCGCCTGTCGGCAAGGACACCATGCCTCATCTGCATGAAGCTGCGCAATATGCGTCTCTTTCGAGCAATTGCGAGCACCCGTTCCATCCTGCCGGCGGGGCGTTGTGCGAACGTTGCCGTGATGCCCTCGCTCACCTGCCCGCTCCCGTGTCCCTTAGCGTGTCGAGAGCGCAGGGACCGATGCCCGAAGGAGTCCGACACATGTCCAAACACGAGCGGTGGAGCAGACTGCTGGAGTTGCTGGCCGCCGAGGGCAGGCTGGACGTCGAGGACGCCGCGACGGCCCTGGAGGTGTCGCCCGCGACCATCAGGCGGGATCTGGACGAGCTCGCCGAGCAGCAGATGCTGGTCCGCACCCGGGGCGGAGCCGTCGCGCACGGCGTCTCCTACGAACTGCCCCTGCGCTACAAGTCCTCCCGGCACGCCTCCGAGAAGCAGCGCATCGCCGCGGCCGTCGCCGAGCTCATCGGCGAGGGCGACGTGGTGGGTCTCAACGGGGGCACCACCACGACCGAGGTGGCGAGGGCTCTGGCACTGCGCGCCGGAGCGGGCCGGCGGGACTCGCCGGACGCGTCCGGCCCCTCGCTCACCGTCGTCACCAACGCGCTCAACATCGCGGGTGAGCTGGCCGTGCGCCCCCAGATCAAGATCGTGGTCACCGGCGGTGTGGCCCGGCCCCAGACGTACGAACTCGTCGGTCCGCTGACCGTGGGGGTGTTGAACGAGGTCGTCCTGGACGTCGCCGTCCTCGGCGTCGACGGCGTCGACCCCCGGCTGGGCCTGATGACCCACCAGGAGGACGAGGCCAGCATCAGCCGGCTCTTCGCCGAGCGGGCGCGCCGGGTCATCGTGGTCACCGACTCGTCGAAGATGGGCAGGCGCGCCTTCGCCAGGATCTGTGGGCTGGACCGCGTCGACGTCCTGGTGACCGACTCGGCGCTGTCGGCCGACATGGCGGCCCGGCTCGCCGAGGCCGGTATCAAGGTCCACGCCGTCTGACACGGCCACCGCGGACCACGGACGACGCCGGCGGCCGTGCGGCGGGGTCACCCGGACACGTCAGGGCGCGATCGCCATGTCGAAGACGTGGATGTGCCCGTTGCTCGGCAGGACCACGAACTCCACCTGCTTCGCGGGGTCCAGCGGGATCGAGTGGGCGAAGATCCGGTACGCGATGCCCGCGTTCCCGTACCCGCTCGGCCGGTTGCGGCCGTCGGACGAGGCGACCAGGGTCGCGCCATGGGCGTTCGCGGGATCGAACGACCAGTTGGGGAAGCCGAACGAGCCGGTGCCGCTGGTGCCGTCCGTGTAGTACACGGTGGCGCTGCCCGCCGCTCCGCCGGTGACGCCGGAGCCGAGGAGGACCAGCTTGCTTCCCTGGCCGCTCATGCTGATCGCCTGGCCGGTGCTGGACACGTTGCCCTTGGTGCCCGGCGCCGCGTCGGGCCAGGTCAGGTCGGCGCCCAGTGCCTTCACCCGGGCGCCCGGCGTGAGGCCCACGTCGGCGAGCTTCTGCGCGGAGAAGCTGTTGCCGTCACCGTCGTAGTCGCCCGGCGCGGTGTCGCTCTCGTCGGTGACGCCCACGTTGTTGTAGGCGGCGGCGAGGTTCGCCAGCGGGGTGCCGCTCGTCTGGGTGCGGGTGCCCGTCGCGGAGCCGGCGCCGTCCCCGCCCTTGTAGGCGGCCGTGGCGGTGAAGGTCCGTACGGTGAATCCGGACCGCTGCTCCGGCACCTGGATCCGGAACTCGGCGGCGGTGGTGGCGCCGGCGGCGAACGTGCCGGTGAAGCTGCGCGCCGCCGGCTGGACGGCCCAGCCGGCGGGGCCCTTGAACGACACCTCCAGGGACCGCATCCGGTCGGGTCCGGCGTTCTTGACGGTCACCGTCACCGAAGAGACGGCCGGTCCGTCCAGGTCGACCGGGGAAATCGTCACCTCGGTCGCCGCGGCGGCCGGGGCGGGTTCCGGTTCGGCGGCGACCGCGGCGGGCGCGGGGACGAGCAGCGTCGCTGCCACCGCCATGGCTCTGAGAGAGGTGATCAGTCCGGCTGGTCTCACTGACTGCTCCTTCGGTCGGGGGCGGGTGAGGGTGCTCAGGCGACGGGGGGCATCTCGGAGGTGCGGGAGTCGAGGCCCATGCGCAGATTCACCCAGGAGCCCCGGGTGAAGTCGGGGATCTCGACCGGACGGCCGCCCGCCGCGAGGGACTTGACGCTCAGCGGCACCGGCGCGCACCAGGCGGCGGAGTCGTAGACGTCGATGTCGGGGACGAGTCCGGCCCGCATCAGCTGGACGGTGCGCCACTGCAGCACGTAGTCCATGCCGCCGTGGCCGCCGTTGTTCGCGGCGTCGTCGCCGATCTTCTTCCACAGCCAGTGGTCGAACTCCTTGCGGTACGCGTCGAACGACCTCCACGCGTGGCCGCTGTGGTCGGGCTCGACGTAGATGCGGCCACCGCCGGTCGCCATGACGCCCGCGTAGTCCTCGAAGATGCCGCGGCTGCCGGCCAGGCTGTTGATCCGGCTGTACGGGCGGGGCGAGCTGACGTCGTGCTCGGCCCTGATGACCCGGCCCTTCGCGGTGTCGATCAGACAGGTGACCAGGTCGCCGTTGATGTAGGTCTCGTTCCACGAGGGGTGGGACCTCGGGACGAACCGCTCGCGGTAGTCGGCCAGTCCCTTGGGCTCGGTCGCGGTGGCCCGCAGTACCGTCATGCGGTCGCCGCGGTTGATGTCCATGGCGGCGGCGACCGGCGCGAGACCGTGCATCGCGTAGAAGGAGGCGGTGCTGCGGGTGTGCCACAGGCGCCGCCAGGCGTCGGTGTAGTACGTGTCGGAGAAGAGCAGGGCGCGCAGGTCGTGCAGATAGCCGCCGTGGCCGTTGGTGACGTCGCCGAACAGGCCCTCGTGCGCCATCTTCAGCATCGCCAGCTCGTTGCGCCCGTAGGAGCAGTTCTCCGCGAGCATCAGATGGCGGCGGGTGCGCTCCGAGGTGTCCACGAGGTCCCACAACTCGTCCAGTTCGGTGGCGACGGGCAGTTCCACGATGACGTGCTTGCCGGCCAGCAGCGCGTCCTTGCCCTGGCGGTAGTGGAACTCCCAGGGCGTGGCGATGTAGACGAGGTCGATGTCGTCACGCCGCAGCAGCTGTGCGTACGACTCGTCGGAGCCGCCGTACTCGGCGGGGCGCGGCTTCCCGTCGGCGGCCAGCCGGTCGGCGGTGCGCCCGGCCCGGTCCGCGCGGATGTCGCAGACGGCGGTCACGGTGCAGCCGGGGACGGCGGACCAGCCACGGCTCATCCCGGAGCCCCGGTTGCCGAGCCCGATCACGCCGACGCGGACGGTCCGGTGGACGTCGTAGGGCACGTCGATCATGGACTTCTGGCCCGGCGCCCGCCGCGGTGCGGGCGCCGGCGCCGGCGCGCCGCGGTCGAGGGGCGCCGCGTGCGCGGAGCCGGCGCCGGCCGCCAGCGCCCCGGTGGCCAGCGCTCCTCCCAGCAGCAAACGGCGTGAGACGGCGGGGATTTCAGGCATGAGGGCACGCTCCTCGGTCCGCGATTCGGCATCACTGGCGGGGACGACTCTCGCGGGACCGGCGCTGACATGTCAATAGATGTTCATAAGGCCGCCGTTACGAACAAGAACAAGCAAGGCGACAGGGGTCAGTGAGCACTGTGCGGGACCACCGTCACTCCGCGTCCCCGCGTACGAGCCACTGTCCCGCCGCGCCCAGGAGCGCCCGGACGCCGAGTTCGATGGTCGGGTCCTGGAGTGGGGCGTACAGCGGCGAGTGGTTGTACGGCACGCCCGGCGGCAGCCCGCCGCCCGTCAGCGCGGCCGGTGACGGGTCCGGGAACAGGGCCGGGTCCGCGCCGCCGAAGTGCCAGAAGACAGAGGGCACCTTCATGGAGGACCCGAAGGCGCCGAAGTCCTCGCTGCCGGTGATGGGTCGCGGCAGCGTCCACACCTGGGCCTCGCCCAGCACCGCTTCGAGTCCCGCCGTCGCGGTGGCCGTCGCGTCGGCGTCGTTGAGCATGAGGGGAAAGCTGTTGAGCGCGGTGATCTCCGGTTCCTTCGGCGCGCCGGCCGCGAGCGCCTCCGCCCGTACGATCCGTTCGACCGACGCGAGCACCCGGGTGCGTACGGCCGGGTCGGAGCTGCGGATGTTGATCTTCATCTCCGCCGTGTCCGGGATGATGTTCTCCTGGGTACCGCTGTGCAGGGATCCCACCGTGACGACGGCGGCCTGGTTCGCCCCCACCTCGCGGGACACCACGGTCTGCAGCCGCATCACGAGCGCGGCCGCCATCACCACCGGGTCGACGGTGTGCTCGGGCGCGGACCCGTGGCCGCCGCGGCCGAAGAGCCGTACGAAGAAGCTGTCGGAGGCGCTCATGACGGCGCCGGGCCGGGTGGCGGCGATGCCGGTCGGGATGGGCCCCACATGCTGGGCCAGGCACACGTCGGGGCGGGGGAAGCGCTCGGCGAAACCGTCGTCGATCATGGCCTGCGCCCCGCTGACCTCCTCGGCCGGCTGAAAGACGGCGACCACCGTGCCGCGCCACGCGTCCCGGTTGGCGGCGAGCAGGGCGGTCGCGCCCAGCAGGCAGGTGACGTGCATGTCGTGGCCGCAGGCGTGCATGACGGGCACCTCGGCGCCGTCCGCGTCGACGCCGGTCCGCGTGGAGGCGTAGGGCAGCCCGGTCGCCTCCAGCACGGGCAGGCCGTCCATGTCCGCCCGCAGCAGGACGACGGGCCCGGCGGCGGACCGGAGGACGCCGACCACGCCCGTGCCGCCCACGCGTTCGGTGACCTCCCAGCCCTGGTCCCGCAGCAGCTTCGCGACGACGCCCGCGGTGCGCACCTCCTGGAACGCCAGCTCGGGGTGGGCGTGCAGGTCCTGGTAGAGCTCCCGCAGTGCGGGGAGCCGTGCGTCGAGTCCGGTCAACAGCGGCGTCGCTCTCATCGGCGAGTGCGTCCTTTCCACGGCGGCTGGGCGGGATCACGGCGGTCCCGCGGGATCACCCGGCCACTGTGTCAGCCGGCCGGGTCCTCGCGGCGTGGGTTGGGTGACTCCTTGATGAAGCGGCGCAGTTCGGCGCAGAGGGCGCCGGGGTTGTCGAGCGGGACGAGGGTGCGGGCGCCGGGAATCTCGACGTACTCGCCGCGGGGCAGCAGGTCGGCGAGCCGCCGGCCGGTCGCGGGGGGCATCATCCGGTCCTCGGCTCCCCAGGCGACGAGCGCGGGGCCGCGGAACCCGCGCAGCCGCTCCGCCGCCCGCAGATAGGTGTCCTTGCGGGTGCTGCGCAGGAAGGCGTCGAAGTCCCGCCGGATCCGCCGGTCCGTGAGCAGCGGCCCGTACCAGCGGCGGACCATCGCGTAGGAGATGGGGTGCTTCGCCATGCCGCCGAGCGCGTTCGGCAGCCGGACCAGGAAGGGCACCCGGAAGGACTGCAGCAGCAGGAAGACGCCGCCGGGGATCCGGGACAGGACCTGCAGGGTCCTGCCCTGCACGCCGGGCGGGTAGTTCTCCAGCGCCTCGCACGAGGTGAGCACGAGCCGGTGGACCCGCTCGTCCCGTACGCCGACGAGCAGTTGGGCCGTCCCTGCGTCGTTCTGCACAAGGGTGACGTCCCGCAGGCCGAGCCGTTCCAGGAACTCGGCCACCAGGTCCGCCACGCCCTGTGCGGACACGTCGGCCCCGGGGTTCATCGGGGTGCGGTGGCTGCCGAGCGGCAGGACGGGCACCACGACGCGGAAGTCGGCGCTCAGCTCGTCCGTCACCCGGTCCCACACCGAGTCGTCGAAGGCGAGGCCGTGCAGCAGGACGACGACCTCGCCGCTTCCCCCGGTGTCCCGGTACGCGATGGTCCCGGCGCTCAACTCGATCTCCGACATCGGCATCTGTCCGGCCTCCTATTGGATTGATCGATCTAGTGAGAGACTAGCCGAGATGAGAACGACAGGCGATACCAGAGCGCGCATCCTGACCGCGGCGACCGAGCTCTTCCGGCGCCAGGGGTACACGGCGACCGGCATGAAGCAGATCCTCGCCACGGCGGACGCCACCTACGGCTCCGCATACCACTTCTTTCCCGGCGGCAAGTCGCAGCTGGGCGAGGAGGTGGTCCGCACCTCCGGCGCGGCCTACCTGGGACTGATCTCCGAGCTGTTCCAGGACCGGGGAACCGGCCCGGCGGAGACGACCGCGCAGGCGTTCACCGGGGCCGCGCAGACGCTGCTCGACCTGGACTTCGCCGACCCGTGTCCCATCGCGACCATCGCCATGGAGGTCGCCGGCACGAACGAGACGCTGCGGCTGGCCACCGCGGAGGTGTTCGCCTCCTGGACCGATGCCCTCGCCGGCTACTACGGCTCCTGCGGCGTCGCCGAGCCCCGCGCGACGGCGACCGCCGTGCTCGCGCTCCTCGAGGGCGCCTTCATGCTGGGCCGCGCCGCCCGCTCCACCGCCCCCGTCCTCGACGTCGCCCCCGCGGCCGCGGCCGTCGTCCGCGCCGCCGCCGGATGATCCGCGTGACTGCCACACGCTCGCTACCCGTGAAAGGAGACGCCCCCGTGATCGTCGTCGCCGGTGAGGCCCTGATCGACCTGGTGCCGCAGACCGGCGGCGGGCCGCCGGCACCTTTGCTGCCCGCCCGGGGCGGCGGCCCGTACAACACCGCGATCGCGCTCGGCCGGCTCGGCGCCCGGGTCGCGTTCTGTTCCCGGATCTCCACCGACGCCTTCGGCGAGTCGCTGACCGAGCGGCTGCGCGAGGCGGGCGTCGGGCTCGAACTGGTGCAGCGCGGTCCCGAGCCCACCACGCTGGCCGTCGCGTCGATCGGCGCCGGCGGCGCCGCGGCCTACACCTTCTATGTGGAGGGCACCGCCGACCGGCTCTTCGAGCTGCCGCCCGAGCTGCCCGCCGCCACCCGCGCCCTGTCGCTGGGCACCTGCTCGCTGGTGCTGGAGCCGGGGGCGAGCGCGTACGAGGAGCTGATGCGCCGGGAGGCCGGGCGGGGCGTCTTCGTCGCGCTGGACCCGAACGTCCGGCCCGGTCTGATCCCGGACGCGGACGCCTACCGGGCCCGGTTCAGGAGCTGGCTCCCCCATGTCTCGCTGCTCAAGCTGAGCGAGGAGGACGCCGGCTGGCTCGGCGCCGACGCCCGGGAGCTGGTGACCGCCGGTCCCGCCGCGGTCGTGACCACCCACGGCGGGGACGGGCTGACGGTCCTCACCCGCGGCGGGACCGCCGTCTCCGTCCCCGCCGAGCCGGTCGAGGTGGTCGACACCATCGGGGCGGGCGACACGGTGAACGCGGCACTCCTGCACGCCCTGGCCGAGCGGAACCTGCTGTCCCCGGACGCCGTGGCGTCGCTGTCGCCGGGCGGCTGGCGCGAGGTGCTGGGCCTCGCCGCCAGGGCCGCGGCGCTCACCTGCGCGAAGGCTGGGGCGGAGCCTCCGTACGCCCGCGAGCTGTAGCACGGCCCGGCTGGGGCACCGGGGCGTGACGTACGTCATTTGCCGCTGGGGACGACGGCGGTAGTTTCGCCTCACCATCCCTTGAGGTCTCACCGTTCCCCATACCTCACCATCCCTCGAAGCCTCACCCATTCTTCCGAAACGGGCGGCCCGCTGTGCATGCTGATCTGTCGCCGCTCATAGCCGCGACCACCACCTGGCTGACCCGCGCCTACCCTGCGGTCGGCGGGGCGATGGCGTCCGCGCTGTGCGAGGCGCAGGCGCGCCAGGCGGTCACGGTCGCCGCGCTGCTGCGGTATCCGACGCCGATGGACGCCTCCCTAGCCGCCCTGGCCGGCCCGGGCGGCTCCGGCAGGCTCGACGGTCTGAGCGACACGGGCCACGCCGGCGGCGACTCACCGCAGGAACATGCGTGGCGGAGCTGGGTGGACGAGGTCGTCGCGAGCTGGGCCGCGTGTCTGCTCGGCAGCCCGGAGCTCGCCGCCGACGCGGTGGCCGGGCTCGCGGAGGAGGTCCCCGGGGTGTACCGGCGTCTCGTCTCGCCCGACGGGAGCGACCGGCGGGCGGCCGCGCTGCTGCGCCATCCGGACCTGCTGGCCCCGGTCGCCGAGCTGCACGCCGAGCAACTCCGTACGAGACTCCGCGCCGCCGTCCCCGACGCGGCCTGACACGCGCGGACCCGCCGCGCGAAAAGATCGCGGACCGGTCATGAAATCCACCAGGTGGCCGCCGCCCGGTGCGCGCGCCGGAGCCGGGCACCCGCGTTAGGGTCGCCGGTGAGGCGGGGCAGCCAGGCCCGTGGGGGGATTCTTCGCAGCGAGCGAGAGAGGACGCCAGGACATGGGACACGGCGGAAACGTCATCCAGGAGTTGACGGCCGACCACCGCGAGGTCGACCAGCTGTTCGCCGAGATCGACGCGTTGGGCCCCGGGGCCCCTGGGCGCCGGGAACTGGCGGACGAGCTGACCAAGGAACTCGTGCGGCACTCGGTCGCCGAGGAGGAGTACCTGTACCCCGCGGTCCGCCGCTTCGTGGACGACGGTGACGACCTGGCGGACCAGGAGGTCGCCGACCATGCCGAGGTCGAGCGCCTGTTGAAGGAGCTGGAGGGCTGCGACGCGGGCGACCCCCGTTTCGACACCCTGATCACGCAGCTGAAGACGTCGGTCACCTCGCACGTCTCCGACGAGGAGAAGCGGCTGTTCCCGCTGCTCGCCGAGTCGTGCAAGCCCGACTTCCTGATGGAACTGGGAGAGAAGGTCCGCCGGGCCAAGGAGACCGCCCCGACCCGCCCGCACCCCTCGACCCCGGACACGCCGCCGGCCAACAAGCTTCTCGCCCCCGGCATGGGCATGGTGGACCGGGTCCGCGATCTCCTCACGAGCCGCGGCAAGGGCTGACCGCCGCAGCGCACAGCGCGTCCCAGGAGCCCGGCCCCCGCGCGGGGGCCGGGCTCCTCGCCGTGCGCGTCGCCGGCGCCGGCGTCGGTGCCGGGTCAGTGTGTCGGTGTCGGTGTAGCTGTCAGACCTGGACGCCCGGGACGCCGTCCACGACGACGACGCCGGCGCGGGTGGTGATCGGGGCGCCGGGCCTGGTCACGTACGGCAGGACCCGGAAGTCGCTCGTCCAGCGCTCGCGGTCGACATGGACGCGCACATAGCCGCGCTGTGCGTTGAAGAACTTCATGTGCGGGTTGGCGGCGAGGAACTTGGTGCCGTCGGCGTTCATGTCGGCGCCGTCGCCGCCGCTGGTGATGGACGTGCCCACGAACTCGGCCCCGACCGTGGCGGATTCCGGGTCGGCGTAGTCGCGCTTGAGGTCCCAGGCGTAGTTCTGGTGGCGGTCGCCCGTGATGACGACGAGGTTGCGCACGCCGCGGGCGTCGGCCTCGGAGAGCAGGCGGTTGCGCTCGGCCACGTAGCCGTCCCAGGGGTCCGTCCAGACGGTCGCGCCGGGGCCCGGGTCGTGGTCCGTCTGGCCCATCGGCGCCTGGTTGCCGAGCACCTGCCAGCGGGCGGGCGAACGGCTGAACCCCTTGAGGACCCAGTCGCGCTGGCGGGCCCCGAGCAGGGTGCGGTCCGGGGCGAAGCGGTCGGCGCAGTCGGCGGAGAGGCCGTCGCCGCAGGGCTGGTCGTCGCGGTACTGGCGGGTGTCGAGCATGGTGAAGTCGGCGAGCCGGCCGTAGGAGAGCCGGCGGTACATCTGGACGTCGGGACCGGCGGGCAGCTGGGCACGGCGCAGCGGCGCGTGCTCGTACAGGGCCTGGAAGGCGTCGGCCCTGCGCTGGACGAAGGGCTTCGGGTCCTGGTCCTTCTCGGGTATGCCGTCGGCCCAGTTGTTCTCGACCTCGTGGTCGTCGAAGGTCATGATCCACGGGAAGCGGGCGTGCGCCTGCTGGAGCGGGGCCTCGGACTTGTAGAGGCCGTACTGGAGCCGGTAGCGGGCGAGGTCGAGGGTCTCGGTGTGGAACCTGGCGTCGGTAGTCACACCGCGCCGGTTGGACTTGACGCCGTACTCGTAGAGGTAGTCGCCGAGATGCACCACCAGGTCGAGGTCCTCCTCCGCCATGTGCTCGTAGGCGGTGAAGTAGCCGTCCTGCCAGGCCTGGCAGGAGGCGAAGGCGAACCTGAGCTCCTTGGGGGTCGTCCACGGCAGCGGGGTGGTCCGGGTGCGGCCGGCCGGTGAGATGTAGGAGCCGGCACGGAAGCGGTAGTAGTACTCGCGGTCGGGCTCCAGGCCGTGGATCTCGGGGTGCACCGAGTGCGCCAGTTCGGGCGTGGCGACGACGCTGCCGCGGCGCACGGCGCGCCGGAACCGCTCGTCCCGGGCGACCTCGTAGTGGACGCGGACGGGCTTCGCCGGCATGCCGCCCTTGCCGTCCTGGGCGAACGGATCGGGGGCCAGGCGGGTCCAGAGCACCACGCCGTCGGACAGCGGCTCGCCCGAGGCGACGCCGAGCGAGAAGGGGTCACTCTTCATGGCCGGGGCGGCGAAGGCCGCGCCGGAGCCCCACTCGCCGGTGCCGAGCATCAGCGCGGCCGCGCCCACGCCGCCGAGACCGAGCAGCTGCCGCCGGGAAAAAGGACGTACGCCCACAGGATCCTCCTTGGCCGTTCGGTGGGAACAGCCGGGAGTCTTCTGGCGGTTGGTGTCGGACGACCGCCCGCGATGTGGCCGCTGCCCCAGATCTGCGTGAACGGCCGTCCGGCCGGTGCCCGGTGCGGCATGGCGGCCGCCCGCATTGCCCGGTGCGCGGCTCTGGGAACCTGTGGACCCCGGCGCTACCCTCCGCCGCATGATTCCGACCGTGGTGTGGGGTACGGGCAATGTCGGCCGGGCGGCCATCCGCGCCGTGGCGGCGCATCCGGCGCTCGGTCTGGCGGCCGTGGTGGTCCACGACCCGGCGAAAACCGGCCGGGACGCGGGTGAACTCGCCGGTCTGGGGCGGAAGCTGGGCGTCGCGGCCACCGACGACTCCGGCGCGGTCCTGGCCGCCCGCCCCCGCGCGGTGGTGTACGCGGCGTCCGGCGACCTCCGCCCCGACGACGCCCTCGCGGACGTGCTGCGGGTGATCCGGGCGGGAGCGGTGGTCGTCACGCCGTCGCTGTACGGCCTCTACGACCGGCGGGGCGCCCCGCCGGAGCTGCGGGAGCCGGTGCTGTCCGCGGTCGAGGAGGGCGGCGGTTCGCTCTTCGTCTCCGGCGTCGACCCCGGCTGGGGCAACGACGTGCTGCCGCTGCTGGTCAGCGGGCTCGCCACCACGGTGGACGCCGTCCGCTGCCAGGAGATCTTCGACTACTCCACGTACGACCAGCCCGACTCGGTCCGGCAACTGATCGGCATGGGGCAGCCGATGGCGTACCAGCCGCCGATGCTCGCGCCGTCCGTCCCGACCATGGTGTGGGGCGGGCAGATACGGCTGATGGCGAGGGCGCTCGGCGCCGAGGTGGACGAGATCCGGGAGACCGTGGACCGGTGCCCGCTGGACACCCGGGTGACCACCCGGTCGATGGGCGGGTTCGAGGCGGGCACCCAGGGCGCGGTGCGGTTCGAGGTGCAGGGCGTCGTCGGCGGTGAACCCCGCATCGTCGTCGAGCACATCACCCGTATCCATCCGTCCTGCGCGCCCCACTGGCCCTCGCCGCCCGACGGCGCCGGCGCCCACCGGGTGATCATCGAGGGCCGTCCGCGGATCAAGGTGACGGTCTCGGCCACCGACGAGGACGAGAACCGGTCCGCGGGCGGGAACGCCACCGCGGTGGGCCGGCTGGTGAACGCCCTCGACTGGCTGGTGGACGCCGGCCCCGGACTGTACGACGCGCTCGACGTCCCGCTGCGCCCCGCGGCCGGCCGACTCGGAAGGAGACCGCTGTGAACATCGACGTCCCCGAGGGCAGGAACCCGATCGAGTACGTGTGGGGCGAGATGGTCCCGGGCATCGGGCCCGCCGCCGCGGACCTCTCCCTGGCGGTCTACGCCCGGACGACGCTGGGGCTGCGGGAGTTCGAGGCCGCGCGGTTGCGGATCGCGCAGATCAACGGGTGTCTGTTCTGCCTCGACTGGCGGACGGATCGCGACGGGCAGCGGGTCGAGGACTCGTTCGCGGACGCGGTGACCCGGTGGCGCACCACCGACGCCTTCGACGACCGCACCAGGCTGGCCGCCGAGTACGCCGAGCGGTACGCCCTGGATCACCACGGCCTCGACGACGCGTTCTGGGCGCGGATGACCGCGCACTACAGCCAGCGCGAGATCGTGGAGCTGAGCATGAGCATCGGCTCCTGGCTGGCGTTCGGCCGTCTCAACCGTGTGCTGGGCCTGGACACCGCGTGCGCCCTGCCCGGGCATTGAGGGCCGGCGCGGCGCGGCCGGTCACAGGTCCTTGGCGATGATCTCCTCGATGTTCCGCTCGGCGAGGGCCGTGATGGTGACGAACGGGTTGACGCTCGCGTTCCCGGGGATCAGCGCGCCGTCGATGACGTACAGCCCCCGGTAGCCGTGTAGCCGGCCGTGGTTGTCCGTGGCCCGGTCCAGCACCGCGCCGCCGAGCGGGTGGTACGTGAGGTGGTCGCCCCAGATCTTGTACGCGCCGAAGAGGTCGGTCCGGTAGATCGTCCCCTCCTTGGCGTTGATCCGGTCGAAGATGGTCCGCGCGGCGTGGATCGACGGCTGCTTCCACGCGGTGCGCCAGTCCAGGTCCACCCGTCCCGCCGCGGCGTTCCAGGTGAACGCGGCCCGGTGCGGATTCCTGGTGATGGACAGATAGAACGAGGCGTAGGTCTCGATCCCGGTCGGCAGCGGCGCCACTTCGGCGAACACCCCGCCGGCGGCCCAGTTGTCGATGCCGGCCGTGGGCATGGCGGACTGGAGGCTGCCGGTCGCGTCCCACATGTGGTTGGCGCGGCCGCACATGACGTTGCCGTTGTCGCCCCAGCCCCTGCCGGTCTCGTCGTTGAGAGCGGGCAGCGCACCGGTGGCCTTCAGCCTGGTCAGCAGCTTGCTGGTGCCGACGCTGCCGGCCGCGAAGAACACCTTGTCCGCGGTGACGGTCTTGGTCTCCGTGACGGCTCCGGTGGTGTCGGTCCGGTCGATGCCGACGGTGTAGCCGCCGGCCGCCGGGGCGACCGAAGTGACCTGGTGGAGCGGCGAGATGGTGACCCGCCCGGTGGCCAGGGCACGGGCGAGATACGTCTTCCGCAGGGTCTTCTTGCCGTGGTTGTTGCCGAAGAGGACCTCGCCCGCCAGCGCCGAGCGGGGGGCGGCGCCGGCCGCTTCCTGTTCCATGTAGTCCCAGTCGTACACATTGGGCACGAAGACGAACGGGAAGCCGGAGCGCTCCGCGTGCTGACGGCCGACCCGGGCGTACCGGTAGCAGTCGGTGCTCTCCCACCAGCCCTGGTCCACCTGGCCGACGCCGAGCCCGGCGTTGGCGCGCGGGTAGTAGACGTCGTACATCTCGTCGGCGTCCACGGTGGGCAGGACGGCAGGGAAGTTCTCCCGCCGTGGCGTGACCGCCATGCCGCCGTTGACGAGGGAGCCGCCGCCGACGCCCCGGCCCTGGTAGACGGTGATGCCGCCGAACTCCTCGGCGTCCAGGACCCCGGTGTACCGGGGGACGTCCTTGTCGAGGGGGAAGCCGAGGAAGTTGCTCAGCGGCTGTCTGGTCCTGGTGCGCAGCCAGAACGACCGGTGGTCGGGCCTGGTGGTGTTGGCGAAGATCCTGCCGTCGGGGCCGGGTGTGTCCCAGGCCATGCCCATCTCGACCATGTGCACCTCGACGCCGGCCCGGGCCAGGCGTAAGGCGGCGACGGAGCCGCCGTATCCGGTGCCGACGACGAGTGCCGGGACGTGCGCCCCGGAGGCGATGGGCGCGGCGGTGGTAGTGGCGGCCGTGGTCGTTGTGGCGTGGGCCCTCGTCGCGCCGGCGAGGAGTGCGCCGCCGAGAACGGAACCGGTTCCAGTGATGAGGTCACGACGGGACACACCCCGAACGGGCTTGTCCTGCCTGGGGCAGGGATTCATGTGACATTCCTCACTCTTGGCTGAAGGGGAACACGTTCTACTGCCACCCGTGTTAAAAGTCACGGCATACCGATGGGTAACGTCCGCCCGGGAGGCGGGCGGGCAGGCCGGGCAAGTGGACTGGTCTAGATTGTGGTTGGACAGGTCAGCGATCACATCGACCGGACGGGGGCCCCACAGTGACGGACGTCGTGGAGGAGCGGAGCGGTGTGCAGGTCCTGATGTGCGATCCGGCGGGGCCCAAGGTGGCCACCACGCAGGACGCGCTGGACCTCATCGGCGCGGTCTTCCTCGGTGCCGAGATGGTGGCCGTGCCCGCGGAGCGGCTGGACGAGCAGTTCTTCTCGCTGGGCACCCGCTTCGCGGGCGAGGTCATGCAGAAGTTCGTCAACTACCGGCTCCGCCTGGCCGTCGTCGGCGACATCTCCCGCCACCTCGAGGCCAGTTCGGCGCTGCGCGCCCTGGTCCACGAGTCGAACCGCTCCGACCACATCTGGTTCGTGCCCGATGTCGACGCGCTCGACGCCCGTCTGAAGACCCTGGCCTGAGAGCGTGAGAGCCTGGGAGCCCGCGCCGCACGCGGCACCGCGGCGTCGAGCCCCGGTCAGTGGCCGCGGGGCGCGTACATGATCACGGCCATCCCCGCGAGGCACACCAGGGCCCCGATCACGTCGTAGCGGTCGGGCCGGTAGCCGTCGGCGACCATGCCCCACAGGATCGATCCGGCCACGAAGATTCCGCCGTACGCGGCGAGGACGCGCCCGAAGTTGTCGTCACTCTGCAGGGTCGCCACCACGCCGTAGAGGCCGAGGGCGATGACGCCCGCGCCGGTCCAGAGCCGGCCGCGGTGCTCCCGGATGCCCTGCCACACCAGCCAGGCCCCGCCGATCTCGAACAGGGCGGCGACGACGAACAGGGCCACGGAACGCGCAACGGTCATGATCCGGCACCCTACCGGCGGCCCCCGCCCCCTCTTTCGTACCGTCACCGCCGGTACGCACCCCCGGCTACCGCACCCCCGGCTACCGCACGCGCGGCCCGCACGGGTCGGCCGATCGGTGGACCCCGCCGTCAGCCGTTGCGCGCGGCGAGAGGGGCCGCCATGGCGACGAGAAGCGGCGGAACCGGCCGCAGGATGGGACGCAGAGCGGGCGCTGCCCTCTCCCCCGGTCCCCGAGCCCTGTCCGGAGTCGACGCTCATGAACCACCCGAAGAACCGCGCCGCCGCCGCGCTGGCGGCCGCCGTCCTCGTCACCGGGTGCACCGTGAACGGGCAGACCCCCGAGCGGCAGCCGGCCTCTGCTGCTCCCGAGCGGTCCGCGCCGTCGGGCCGTACCCCGTCCGGCACGCTCCTGCTCGCCGACTTCGGCGCGGACACCGTCACGTTCGCCGATCCGGACCGGGGCGCGTTCGACTCGGTGGAGGTCGGCACCGCGCCGTACGGTCTGGTCGTCGGCGGCGACGGGCGGGCCTGGGTCGCCACCGCCGAGGGGGTCGCCGTCGTGGACACGGACTCCCGCAGGCGGACCGCCCGCATCCCGTACGAGACGGACGGGATCGGGGAGCCCGGGCACGGCGAGTACCGCGGCGGCGGCATGGGCATCGCGCTCGCCCCCGACGGCCGGCAGGTGTACGTCGGCGTGAACCGGCCCGGCGGCAACGGCACGGTCGAGGTGATCGACACCCGCACGCTGGAGGTCACGGACGTCGCGGAGGTGGGCCGCCGCCCGTTCGACGTGGACGTCTCCCGGGACGGCCGCCAGGTGTACGTGACCAGTCACGACTCCTTCGACGTCACCGTGGTGGAGACGGACGGCCTCGGCACCCGGCGCATCGAGGTCGCGCCGTACGGCACCGCCGGCGGACTGGGCTCGTGGCTCAAGCCGCACTACGCCGTCGTGCGGCCCTCGGACGGGCGGCTGCTGCTGCCGTTCGAGGGTGAGCGGCTCGTCGTCCTCGACCCCGGCACCGGCGCCACGCGTGTCGAGCCCATGACGGCCGGCACCCACCAGCACGGTGCGGCGGTCACCGCCGACGGGACGCTGCTGGTCGTCGGCACCGGCCCGATCGACCCGGCCCGCGACCGCGGCCCGTCCCTGACCGTGCGCGCCCCGGACGGCTCCGAGCGCGTCGTCCCGCTCGACGGGCCCCACGAGGACGTCGCCGTCTCCCGCGACGGCCGTACCGCGTACGTCACCGGGGGCTTCACCCGTGACGGCTACTGGAACGGCGTCACGGTCGTGGACCTGGCCTCCGGCGACACCCGCCGCGTGGCGGCGGGCGAACGTCCCCTGGGCGTCGGGGTCCTGTGACTCCCGTGCCGGAACACCCGGCGGTCCGGCGGTGGATCAGGCGTGCGTGATCTCGGTCATCTCGAAGTCCGCCTTGGCGGCGCCGCAGTCGGGGCAGGACCAGCCGTCGGGGATGTCCTCCCACCGGGTGCCGGGCGCGATGCCCTCCTCCGGCCAGCCTTCTGCCTCGTCGTACACGAACCCGCACACCAGGCACTGCCACTTCTTCATGCGCTCTCCAGCTGCTCGAAGTCGATCTTCTCCCGGACGCCGCAGTCGGGGCAGCACCAGTCGTCCGGTACCAGCCGCCACGGGGTGCCCGCCGGGAAGCCCTCGCGGGGCGCGCCGCCTTCTTCGTCGTAGACGTACTCGCAGACGGGGCAGCGGTAGCGGCTCATGGGGCGTCTCCGTAGCGGGCGAGGACGGCGGGGCGCCTGGACGGCTGGATGTTGGCGCGGGTGACGTCACCGTCGTAGTGGGCCATGACGCGGGGGTCCATGACGCGGCGCCACAGCGGCGGGAAGTAGGCGAGGAGGATCATCCCCGCGTAGCCGGTGGGCAGTTCGGGCGCCTCGTCGAAGTGGCGCAGGGCCTGGTAGCGGCGGGTGGGGTTGGCGTGGTGGTCGCTGTGCCGCTGCAGGTGGTAGAGGAAGACGTTGGTGGCGACGTTGTCGCTGTTCCAGCTGTGCCGGGGTGCGCAGCGCTCGTAGCGGCCAGAGGCGGTGCGCTCGCGCAGCAGGCCGTAGTGCTCGGTGTAGTTGATGACTTCCAGCAGGCAGAAGCCGAAGACCGCCTGGATGAAGAGGTACGGCAGGATGCCGGGTCCGAACGCGGCCGTCAGCGCGCCGAAGAGGACGAGGGACATGGCCCACGCGTTGAGCACGTCGTTGTGCGGCGTCCACGGTCCCTTGCCGAGCCGGCCGAGGCGCGTCCTCTCCAGCTGCCAGGCGGAGCGCAGGCTGCCGGTGACGGTGCGCGGCAGGAAGCGCCAGAAGGACTCGCCGAGACGGGCGCTGGCCGGGTCCTCGGGGGTGGCCACGCGGACGTGGTGGCCGCGGTTGTGCTCGATGTAGAAGTGGCCGTAACACGTCTGCGCCAGGGCGATCTTGGAGAGCCAGCGCTCCACCGACTCCTTCTTGTGCCCCAGTTCGTGCGCGGTGTTGATACCGATGCCGGCGACGCCGCCGAGCGTGATCGTGAGGCCCAGCCGGTCGGGAAGGCCGAGGCCGCCGTGGGTGAGCAGCCAGCAGCCCACGACCAGTCCCGTGTACTGGACGGGGAGGTAGAGAAAGATGCACCAGCGGTAGTAGCGGTCCTGTTCCAGCCAGGCCAGCGCGCTGTCCGGCGGGTTGGCCGAGTCCTTGCCGAGGAGATGGTCCACGACGGGGAAGATCACGTACAGCAGGACGACTCCGGTCCACCAGAAGGCGCCGTGTCCGGTGGCCGTCACCAGTCCCCAGGCCAGGAAGGGGAACATCGGCACGATCAGGCCGATCAGCCAGAGGTAGCGCTTGGGGTCGCGCCAGGCGATACGTGCTTCGCCGGCCGCGGTCGTTCCTTCCATGGTTCGGCTCCCACCTTCAAAAGGCGACACCTGCAAGCCCCGACGTCCAGCATTTAGACAGTCGGACCGGAGAGTGTCAATGGGTTGGGCAGACCGTGGAAATCGCTAGAGTGGGGCGCACGATGACACGCTTTCGCGAGAATGTCCGGTCGCTGCTCCGGGAGCAGGTGCTGGACGCGGCCCATGAACTCGTCGCCGCCGAGGGCTGGGGCAAGCTGCGCCTGGCGGCGATCGCGCGCGGGGCGGGGATCAGCCGGCAGACCCTCTACAACGAGTTCGGCTCCAAGGAGGCCATCGGCCGTGCTCTCGTCGAGCGGGAGGCCGAACGGTTCATGGTCGGCATCCAGCGGGAACTGGACGCGCACGGTGAGGACCTGGAGGCCGCCGCCGCGGCCGGGGTCGGCTTCACCCTGCGGCAGGCGGCCGACAACGCGCTCATCAAGGGCGTGCTCACCAGCGCCCGCGACGGCGGTGAGGACGATCTGCTGTCGTACCTGACGACGAAACCGGAGCCGGTCTTCAACACGGCGACGGACATGCTCGACGCGTACGCGGCCGACGCCTGGCCGGAGATCGACGCGGAGTCGCGCAGTCTCGCCGTGGAGACGGTCGTCCGGCTGACGCTCAGTCACATCGTCCAGCCCGGCGCCTCCCCCGAGGAATCGGCCCGCCGCATCGCTCAGATCACGGCCCGGGCGGCCCGGCCCCCGCACTGACCCGGGCGCCTGCCTTCGGCACGGCAGGCGGGGCAGGTTCAGCGCCGCCGCGCACGGGCGCGGGCGCGGACCCGGCCGAGGAGGGCCTCGACCTGCCGGCCGACGCCGGCCGCGTCCCGCACCGGGGCCGGGAACGCGATGCGGCGGTCCGCGTACCCGGAGGCGTACTCGCACCGGAGGGTGATCCCGTGGCGGTCCATCGCGAACGGCACGACGCGCACGGCTCCGCGCAGCAGTTCCGGGTCGGCGAGCCGGGCGAGCTGCGCCACGACGTACCGGTGGTCCTCGTCGAGGTGGTTCAGCATCGCGGCCTCCGCGCTCGCCAGCGCGTCCGGCTCGGCCCGGTGGAGGTCGTCGGGGCCGACATGCTCGACGAGCCCGTGCCGCCGGATGCTCGCCCGCGCGGCGTCGAGCCGGAGCATCAGGACTCCGGGTACGGGCTGGGTCACCGACGGCGTGAGCCGGCCGGCGAGGATGACGCGCGCCCGGACCCGGTCGCGGACCGCGGCGGGGGCGATGTCCGTGAACTCCAGCAGCGCGGCGAGCACTCCGTGGGGGGCGCACACGGCTTCGACGGCCAGCGGGCTGTCCGCCGGCGCGTGCAGCAGCAGCCGGCCCGAGTCGTCCACGCTGTGCATCGCGACCAGGTCGTAGGTGTTGTCGTCGGTCGTCAGGCTCAGGGAGCCGGCGGCCGCTATGACGGAGCGGATGCGCTCGGCGTTGCTCGGCCCGGCGGGACGGGCCTTGGCAAAGACCATCGGATCTCCTCAAGTTAGGCTTACCTAAGCTAGCATCGCGCGCCCGGCGCCGGCCCCCTTTCGCAGCTATCCGTGCGGGCGCTGCGCGGCCATGCGTATACGTAGACGCGCAGCGCCCCGGACGCGGGCGCGGCCCGACCGTCGCGCCCCGGCACGCAACCCCCGGCGCCTCCCCGAACGCCGGGCGGCAGCCGCCCGGACGCCGCACGCCCGTACCTACAGCGCACCGCGGCCCGCGCCCGTGGAGGTCAACCGCCCGTCGCTGTACGCCCATTCGAATCGTCATTGCGGAGTGTGATCTGTTGCCCATGGGCGACACCCGGGGAGCACCCGGCGCGTTGGGGGTGCCGTGACGTCGCGGCAGTGACGGTTCCGCACCGCGATTGCCGACGCCGCCGGCGGCCTTGCCTGCGGCCGACGAGATGGACCGACGGGGAGCAGCGAAGTGTGGACAGGTGCCGTCTCGGACGGCGAAGAGCGTGCGGGCAGCGGACCCGTGGCCGGTGGCCCGATCGGAAGGGAGGCGGAGGCGTCGCGTCTGAGCGGCCTTCTGGTGGAGTCCCGGCTGGTCACCGTCGCCGGCTGCGTCGGGGTGGGCAAGAGCTGCCTGGCCGCCTTCGTGACCGGGACGACGCGCGGCGACTGGGACCGGGTGCTGCGGGTGCGGCGGCACGGCGCCCGGCCCGGCCCGCCCGGCGCGCTGACCAACGCGGTCCTGCACGCCGCGACGGGCAGGGGATCGCGGCCGGGCTCGGCGGAGTCCTCCGTCCTCGACGACGTGGTGCGCGCGCTGCGCAGGGGAAGGCCGCTGCTGTTCCTCGACGACGTCGACCCGGTGCACCGGGAAGGCGTCGGTCTGGTGCAGGCCCTGCTGCACGCCGTGCCGCAGCTGCGCGTGCTGGTCACCTCGCGGCGACCTCTCGGGCTCGGCGACGAACGGGTGCTGCGCCTGGCGCCGCTGAGTACCGTGCCGGTGGCCGGCCGCGAGGGTCCGCCGCCGGCGGTGGAACTGTTCCTCGACAGGGCACGCGCCGCGCGGGAGGGCTTCACCGTCGCCGACGGGGACCTGGACGCGGTGACGGCCGTCTGCCGCAGCGTGGACGGCCTCCCGCTCGCCGTCGAGCTGGCCGCGGCGCAGATGGCGTGCAGCGACCCGCAGGACCTGGCCGGCCTGCTCGGGCACCACCAGTGCTGGCTGACCAGCCGCCGGGTGGCGCTCCCCCGGCACCGCTCGCTGCGCCGCGCCGTCGCGTCGGCCTATGTGCTGTGCGACCGGGAGGAACGGGTCGTCTGGGCGAGGACCAGTGTCTTCGCCGGTTCCTTCGACGCCTCGGCGGCCGCCTTCGTGTGCGCGGGCGGCAGCGTGGCGGCCCACGAGGTGCCCGCCTGTCTCGCGGAACTGGCGGCCACGGGAGTGCTGCAGCCGGTCGGCGATCCGGGCGGGATGGGCGAGCCCCGGTACCGCATGGCGCCCGCCGCACGGGACTTCGGGACCGAACGGCTCGAGCAGGCTGGTGAGTTGGCCGTGGCAAAGGACCGGCACGCCATGCACGGACGGCGGGTGGCGGCGACGGCCGAGTTCCTGTGGAACAGCGGCCGCCAGCCGCAGGCCGTCCAGCTCGTACAGGAGGAGCGGGACAACCTCGTGGCCATGCTCGACCATGTCCCGCACCAGATCGACCAGGCGGCCCCGCTGCTGGAGGCCGTCGTGAACCTGTGGTTCTGGTGGACGGTGTACGGCTGCGCGGAGGAGGGCCGCCGATATCTCGAACTGCTGCTGCCGCTGTGCCACGAGGAGCACCCGGCCGTCGTACGGGGCATGTGGCTGGAGGCATGGCTGACCGCGGGACGCGATCCCCGGGCGGCCTGCGAACTGCTGCACCACGCGTGGACAGCGGCGGTCATGGCCGGCGACGACGCCACGGTCGGCCGCGTCGCCCATGTGCAGGGAGTGCTCGCCATGCACCAGGGCGATCCGGCGGCCGCTGCCGAGCACTTCCAGGAAGCCGTACGCGCCGTCCCCGCCCAGGCGCCGGCCGGGCCCTCCACCGCGGTCAGTCTGGCGGCCCTGGCCGTCGCCCAGTCCGGCGAGGCCCCGGGCGCGGCCCGGCACACCGCCCGCCGGGCCCTTACCCAGTCAGGGGTCCGCATCGACAACTGGGCGTGCATCGTCGCGCGCTACGCCCTCGCGCTGGCCGATCACCAGGAGGGCCGCAAGGGCCGTGCCCTGCGGCGGGCGCGCAGGACGCTCGCGTCCCTGGACCGCCGCTGGCCCGCTCCGCACGGGACCACGGCCGCGCTGGAACAGCTGATCGCGGACATCGAGGCCGGCCGTCCGGCACGCGCCCGGCTCTGCCCGGACTCCCCGACCGGGGCAGCCGTCCCCCTGCCCCGCCTCATCAGCCGGCTTCCCTGCCCCTGACCACCGGCCAGGCCGCACCGGCGGGGGCGGACGGCACGTGAAGAGGGTGACGGCTGCCGCACCGACTGGGCAGCCACCACCTCCACGCCGCCGGGAGGAGCAAGGCACGAGCACCACGCCATGACAGTCGAGGTGGGGGAGCAACTGCCGGCCCGCGGACCTCTGCCACCCCCGGCGGCGTTCACATCATGTCCGCCCCGCGACCCCCGGCAACCGCGATCCGGCCGCCGTCGGTATACGGAAATCCCGGCGACGACGGCGCCGTCGGTACACCTACGCCGAGGGCCACACCGACTCCTCCGGCTGCTCCGGGCGCTCCGGGTGGTCCTGAGGCTCTTGCGGCTCCCGCTGCTCCTGCGCCGGGATCTCTACGTGTGAGGAGAGCGGGAGTCCCGCTCCCCCAGGCGCTGCACCACCGACTTGTCGACCAGCCCGATGAGCGCTTCGAGCACGTCCTCGCGCGAAACAGCGCGCCGTCGGCGCACACCTGCTCGACCGTGGCCAGGTCGAACGGACCGGCGAAGACCGACAGCCGCTGCCACAGCTGCCGTTCCCGGCGGGTGCACAGCTCGTACGAACCAGCCGATCGCCTTCCTCAGCGTCTGGTGCCGCGGGGACGCCGTGCGCAGCCCGCCGTGAGCGTGTCCAGCCTGCGGTCGAGCCGGGCCGCGAGCTCCGGCAGCGGCACGGCGCGCAGGCGTACGGCCGCGAGTTCCAGCGCCAGCGGGATGCCGTCCAGCCGCTCGGCGAGGTGGGCCAGTTGCCCGCGGTTGTCCGCCGTGACGGCGAACCCCGGCACGACGGCCGCCGCCCGCTCGACGAACAGGTCCACGGCGTCCTGCGTGCCGAACTGCGCGAGCTGCACACACCGCTCGCCGGGTACGTCCAGCGGCTGCCGGCTGGTGGCGAGGACGCTCACCCCCTCCGCCTCGCGCAGCAGGATGTCGCAGAGCATCCCGCAGGCGTCGAGCACGTGTTCGCAGGTGTCGAGCACGATGAGCAGCCGTCGCCCCCGCAGATGCGCCACCACGGCGTCGATCGGCGCCATGCCGAGCTGCTCGGGCGCGTCGAGCACGGTCGCGAGCGTCGCGGGAAGCAGCTCGGCATCCCGCAGCGACGACAGCTCGACCAGCCAGATTCCGTCGGGGAAACGTTTCCGCACGGCGGCGGCCGCACGCGCGCCGTACGGCTCTTGCCGACACCACCGGGCCCGACCAGGGTCACCAGTCGTGATCCCGCCAACCCCGTTTCGATCAGGCGGAGCTCCTCGACGCGGCCGACGAAGCTCGTACGCTCCACCGGCAGCTCTCCGCGTCTGCGCTGCCCGCATCCGAATCCCATGGCACCCCCGTGGCCATCGTTCCGCCGCCCCCAGTGGGCACCGGCGCGCCACAGCGTACGCAAGTCGTCACGTGGGGTGATGCGAGTGCGGCGCGATCACCTGATCGGGTCATTCTCCGGCCAGGGCCACGGGCGACCTGACGGCCGTCGGGCACGGGACTCGCTCAGCGCGGGCTGCGCCCCGTACGCCGTCCCATGCGCAGGCCCAGGAACAGCACGGCGGCCAGGAAGACGACCACGCCGATGATCAGCAGATAGAACAGGCCCTCGACGGCGACGCCGATGATGCCCAGGACGACCGCGACAAGGAGGAGGAGCAGGAAGGTCGACATCGTGGTGCCTTTCTCGCGGGCTTCACACTCGTGGTGACATTCCGGTCAGCGTCGCGCGAGTCGCCGTTCGCCGCCGGTTCCGGTCCGGTGGTCCATCTCGTAGTGCTTGAAGACGGCGGGCTCGTCCTCGGCGGGCAGCACCCCGTCGAGGTCGATCGAGGGCGCGCTCTTGGCCAGCTTCTTCGCCACGGCCACCTGGACGTAGTCGGGGCCGACCCGCGCGTCGTACAGCGGCACGAAGGCCAGGCGATGACGGGTGGGGAGGCCGATCTTCACGGTGCAGAAGGCGGGCAGATCGGTGCCCGTGTCGACGTAGACGGCCTCCAGCGTGCCGATCTTTTCGCCGCCGACGTCGACCACGTCCCGGCCGCGCCACTCTCTGATGTCATTGCACTCGAACACGGGATGCTCCCCCGGACTTCGAACGGTGGGATCGACGAGTACCCGGAGGGCCCGTTCTCATGCACCGCACGGGAACGACGGGGCGGGTCGGGCCGGGTACATCACCACACGCTCGCACGGCCGGCCCGCCGTCGCACTCCGGCCACCCCACCCCGGTCCGGCCCGCCGGCTGTCCTGTTCCCGCCCCTGTGCCGGTCCCCACTGCGCACACTGAGGCGGACGCCCGCCCTCCCCGGACGGGCCGGCCCTCTCCCAGGCGGTGAACCGTGAAGACGTCCCGATCCACCGAACCGACCGGCACGGCCGCGCTCCTCGTCAACAGCCGCGGCGAGTACCTGCTGCATCTGCGCGACGCGCACAAGCCCATCTGCGATCCCGGCACGTGGTCCCTGGTCGGCGGCGGCCCCGAGCGCGGGGAGTCCCCCGACGAGGCAGTGGCCCGTGAGATCCGGGAGGAGACGGGGCTCGTGATCCCCGGCCTGACCCGGTTCACCACGACGCTCGCACACGGTCCGGACATGACGGAGGGGCACATCCAGGTGTACGCGGGCCGGTGGGACGGCGACGCCGACAGCCTCCCGGTGACCGAGGGGATCATGTTCCGGTGGTTCACCGTGGCCGCCATGGAGCAACTGACCATGTGCCCATGGGCGTACGAGGCGATCCTGGCCCACCACGCCCGTATGCCCGCTCCGCGCGGCGACCGCCCGGCGCCCTCCCGCCACGGCGGGGCGGGAGCGGTGAAGAACGTGATCGGCGCGCACCTCTACCTCGAGCGCGACGGGCGCACCCTGCTGGGGCTGCGAGCCCCCGGGGTGCCGTACGCGCCGGAGCACTGGCATGCGCCGGCCGGGCATGTGGAGCGCGAATCGGTGCGGGCCTGCGTGGCGCGGGAGGCCGGTGAGGAGGCCGGTCTCGTCATCGCCGAGACGGACCTGACGCTCGTGCACACGGTGCATGTGCTCGACTCCGAGGGCGCCGAGCCGCGCCTCCAGTTGTTCTTCGCGGCGCGGCGCTGGGAGGGAGAGCCCCGGATCCTCGAACCGGACCGGTGTGTGCGCTGGGCGTGGTGGCCGCTGGACGCCCTGCCGGACCGGACGGTGCCCTACACCCGGGCCGCGATCGACGGCATCCGCGCCGGGCGTTCCTACACCGAACTCGGCTGGGCATGAGGGAGATCCCGAAGAGCACGGTCAGTCGACGTACGACTCGAGTGTGCCGCGGCGCCGGACGTCGAGCGTGGCGCAGTGGAACGAGCCGCCGAACGGCGCGTAGTGCAGCAGGTCGCACGGGATCGGCTCGAAGCCCCACCGTTCGAGCGTGCGCAGCATCCCGGTGTGGTGCCGCTCCGCGATGACCCGCTTCTCGTCGATCATGAGGACGTTCATGCTGAGCCACTTGCCGCACATCGAGGTCAGTTTGAGCAGGCGCTCGTCGATCGGGTCCGGCTCGGGCGCGACCAGGACGTCCCACGAGCTCAGGACGTCGGGCAGGCGGTCGACGTCGATGTATTCGGGGTTGACCATGACCTTGCCGGGCGCAAGCAGGACGAACGTGGTGTCGATGTGCATCGGTGTGCGGCAGCGGCTCTCGATCTCGTGGATGCGGTAGCCGGGGCCGAGGTGGCGGCGCAGCCAGTCGATGCCCATCCGGTTGGTGACATTGCTGCGGGTGACGAACAGGTCCCGGCCCGCACGCACGAAGTCCGCCGCGTCGAACACCGGCTCGAACTCGGTGAGGATGTAGCGCATCGGCTCGCCGTCCCTGGGGGCGCGGAAGTCCGGCTCGAACAGTTCGTCGGTGAGCTGCGGCCTCGGCGCCGCCGTCCAGCGCGCGCCACGCCGGAAGTAGTCCTTGAGGACGGTGCGATAGGAGTGGGTCTCGAAGTACCGGCACGGCCAGGCCATCGGGGTTTCGATGATCTCGTCGCCGATCACCAGCATGCTGTCGCGCGGACAGGTGTTGCAGAAACCGCGTGACGACCAGTCGGGAGTGCTGAAGCGCTGTCTGTGGTCGACCGGGTCCGGGCGCCTGACCGTGACGCCGAGGGACTCCAGCAGAGCGACGAACTGATCGAGCTCCTGCTGTGCCTGCTCGACCAGTCTGCCCGGATATCTGAACCCGGCGGCGAGCCCCTGCAGCCGGGCGCCCCACGGTGGGATGTTGCAGGCCACCACCGGGTGGCTGGAGGGGATCGTCGCACCGTCGAGACGCCCGACGATGATCTCCTCCAGCGGGTCCCACTCGTTGTGCGATCCGACCGGCGACACGAGGGGTTCCGTGGCTTTCGCGGTCGTGACCGCCGGCTCCGGCATCATGCGCGGACCGCCGCTGACGTGAGGGAACGGCCGTGTGCCGCCGCTTCCACCGGAATGCCCGGCCTGTGCGCTACCGCCATGCTCAACCACTTTCGATCACCCGCAATCCAGCAACCCATCGTATCCGATTCGTTACTTGAAGCGACCGTACGCGGACTCTTTCGTTACACGGCGCTCACCGGTCCATGACGGCGGCGTACGCCAGCTCGGCCGTCTCCTCCGGCGTGCCGTCGATGGGGATCGCCGCCCCGGACTCGTCGGGCCCCAGCGGCTCCAGCGCGTCGATCTGGGACCGCAGCAGGCTCGCCGGCATGAAGTGGCCCTTGCGTGCCGCGAGCCGGCCCGCGATGAGCTCCGCCGAGCCGTCGAGGTGAAGAAAGAAGACGTCGGGCGACGCGGCGGCCAGACGGTCGCGGTAGCCGCGTTTGAGCGCCGAGCAGGTGACCACTCCTCCGCGGCCGGCGTGCCCGGCCAGCCAGGCGGCGATCGCGTCGAGCCACGGGCGGCGGTCCTCGTCGTCCAGGGGGACGCCGGCCCGCATCTTGGCGACGTTGTGCGGCGAATGGAAGTCGTCGGCCTCGGCGTACGGCACGGCGAGACGCCCGGCGAGCTTCTGGCCGATGGTCGTCTTCCCCGACCCCGAGACGCCCGTTACGACGATCAGGGGTGCGCTCACGTCGCATCATCGGCCGACGCGTCGAGGGTCACGACCACCTTCATGTCGTCGGGCCGCGCCGTGAACGCCTCGCCGGCGCGGTCGAGTGGCACTCTGCGGGTGATGAAGCCCTCCAGCCACGACAGGTCGGCCTTCGCCAGCGCGTCCGCCGCCAGTCGGTAGTGCCGCAGGTTGGCGTTGACCGAGCCCACCACGGCATCGTTCTCCAGCACGATCTCCCGGTTGATGGTGCCGGCCTCGACGCTCAGCTTCCGCCCGGTGGGCGAGACACCGGTCAGGCACACGACGCCGTAGCACGCGGTACCGGACACCGCCTCGAACACCACCTCGGCCGCGCCGGTCGCCTCGATCACGACGTCCGGGCGGAGCGACGACATCGCCTTCCCGGCGTCCTCCGAGTGGTAGGTCGCGCCGAGCGCCGTGATCAGCGACGGTTTCGGCCCCTCGGTGACGCGGTCCAGCACGTGCACCTCCAGGCCGCGCTGTACACCGAGCAGGGCGGCGAGCGCCCCGATCGGCCCGGCGCCCGTCACAAGCACCCGCTCCGGTTCGAACCACGACCGGCCGCCGATCCGTTCGACCTGCTCCCACGCCTTGGCGACCACGGACGCCGGCTCCAGCAGCACCCCGACGCGTTCCAGCCGTGGGTCGAGCCGCACCGCGTAGTCGGTCTCCACGCACCATGCCTGGGCGCCGTACCCGTCGATCTCCTTGATGCCGCGCTCGGTGTACCGGCCGTTGCGGCACATGTCGAACTCGCCCCGCGCACACGCCCCGCAGGGCGCCGGATCGGGCCGGCGCACCACTCCGACGACCAGATCGCCGGCCGAGAACCCGCTGTCCGGCGGGGCCTGCCGGACCCGCCCCAGCGACTCGTGGCCCAGCACCAGCCGGTCCCGCCCCGGCGGCGCCCATCCGTAGGCGCCGTCGACGATCTCCCTGTCCGTGCCGCAGACTCCCATGGCGAGACCGTCCACCAGGATCTGCCCCTCCTGCGGGTCCGGCGCGGGCAGCTCCCGGACCTCCAGCGAATTCTTGACGTGCGGGCGGACGGTCAGTGCGCGCATCGGCTTCCCTTCTCCGTCGGGCGGACCGCGAGAACCACGGGCCGGGTGTCCCGGCGCGGAAACCGAAAACTCGACGAGGAGTACGGAGGACGGGGAGCGGATCAGCGGCTGCCGGAGGCGGTCTCGGCCCCGTCCGGCACGCGCCGGTGAACGCCGCGTTCCGCGGCGGCGTGCCACCACCCGGGCGGGGACGGGCCGGTGACCTCGGCGGTGGGCTGGTCCGGATGCAGACCGTGCCGCCGCAGGGCGCCGGCGTGGACGCGAACGCCGAACCAGCCGTGCCAGTGGCCGTCCGGTCCGATCCCGCAGGCGAGTTCCCAGCGGATCTCGTCCTGGCCGAAGGGCATCCAGTCGATCCCGCGGTCACGCAGTCAAGCGCGTACGGCCGCCATCGGCCGGGGGCGGCCCGGCAGGTTCTCGTAGGCGGCCACAGTGATCCAGTCAGGGCTCGGCGTGTCCATGGCGTCCATGATGCCGGGGCCCGGGCGAGCCAGGCTCTTCGTCCGCCGCCGGCGAGAACGCCGCAGCCGCGTTCACGGCCGCTTGTCCCCGGCCGCCAGCACGGTTGCGGCCTCGTGGAGGGCTTGGTCGAGCAGGATCGGGTCGTTGAGGGTTCCTCTGCCGTCGGGCGGTACGAGCCAGCGCGTTCCGCCGGGGGCCCGGCCGGGGCAGGGGACGACGATCCATGTGCCCCGGCCCGCGCCGCGCGCGTCCGTGCCGGTCCAGCGGTCCGCGGTGCCGGGGGGCACGAAGAATCCGGTGCGGGTGCCGCCCAGGTCGGCCAGCACCGGGCCCGGGGAGTCGACGCGGCGGGCGAGCACGTCGAAGGCCGGATAGCCGATTCTTCCGGGGACGAGCAGGACGTCCCACAGTTTGCCCGCCGGCAGAAGCTGGTCTGGAAGGGGTTGCGCTCCCACTCCAGGCGGAGCGCGGGGCTCGGGTGCGGCCGCCGCCAGCCACGCCACCGCTGCCCTGGTCATCGATTCGTTCACGGCTGATCTCCCTGTCGCTGCACGCCGCAGACGCGGCGTCATGAGGGAGAGGCGGTTGTGCGGCAGCCATGACGCGGGTCCGTTCACATTGCCCCGAACGGCCTATCCGGCGAACGTCCATCCACGACGCCGGGCACCCGGCCTCCGCGCCGCTCACGGCTCAGCGCGGCACGGCTCAGTGCGGGCGGCACGGCTCAGCGCAGGTCGAACCTCATCAGGACCCGGGGATGACCGGCCAGCACCGAGGTGGTGTCGGCGGCGTGGACGAATCCGGCGCGCTCGAAGTTCTTCCGGAGGCCCGCGTACGCCATCGTCAGGTCGACCTTGGCGTCGCCGTTGTCGAGCGGGTACGCCTCGACCGCCGGGGCGCCCCGGGTGCGGGCGAAGTCGACGGCGCCGGCGATGAGAGCGTGCGAGAGGCCCTGCTTGCGGTGGCCGGGGCGGACACGGATGCACCACAGCGACCAGACCGGCAGGTCGTCGATGTGCGGGATCTTCCGGTTGCGCGCGAACGTCGTGTCCGAGCGGGGTGCCACGGCGGCCCAGCCGACCGGCTCACCGCCGTCGTACGCGAGGACTCCCGGCGGGGGCACTGTCCGGCAGAGCTCTGCGACGTACTCGCCGCGGGCCGGTCCACGCAGTTCGTTGTTGAGCCTGGACGGGATCCGGTAGCTCAGGCACCAGCAGACGTTGGCTCCGGGCGACTTGGGACCGAGCACGGAGCGGACGTCCTCGAAGACGGAGGCCGGACGCACTTCGATGGCCATGGCACCACGATGTCACAACGCTCGTGGCGACACCGCGCGGCCGGCGGGCTCCTCGGACTCCCCCGGCTCCTCCGGCCTCTGCGACTCCTCCGGCTCCCAGCGCAGCAGGTCGCCCGGCTGGCAGTCGAGCACCTCGCAGAGCGCGGCGAGCGTCGCGAAGCGCACCGCCTTGGCGCGGCCGTTCTTGAGGACCGCCAGGTTGGCGGGGGTGATCCCGACCCGTTCCGCCAGCTCCCCCACGGACATCTTCCGCCTGGCCAGCATCACGTCGATGTCGACGGCGATCGGCATCAGATCACCTCGTCCAGCTCGTCCAGCTCGGCCCGCATCCGCGCCGCCTCGACGTCGCGTGCGACGGCCTGGCCGAGCAGCATCCGCAGGACGAGCACGATGAGCGCGACTCCCAGGAGCGCCAGGACGATCCCGCAGATCAGCAGGACCACGCCCGGCGCGACGGCTTCGCCGGGCGCCAGGACGACCGCGAGCGCGAACACGACAAGGGCGGCCGGCACGAACGCCCCGATGACGATGTGTACATACCGGAACGCGGCGTGGGAGAACACCCTGCCGCGTCGCACCATCGTCACCAGCCGCCACACAGAGACCAGGACGACCTGGGCCGTCGCGATGCCCAGGACCGTGATCACCAGGATCGGGGTGCGCAGGTACGCCAGGCGGTCTTCCGGTACCGCCGCCGCATCATCACCAGACCTCCCGCCACTCCCAGCCCCACGAGCGTGAGCAGGCTGCCCTTGATCACGGGCCCGTACCACTCGTAGTCGGTGGTGTAGGCGGTGGGGCGGGTGGCCCCGGCGTCCAGGCGTACGCCGGGGATGGCGGCCGGCAGCCGGACCCGGCGCTGCCGGTGGGCCGGGCCTTCGAACTCGCCGGGACCGTCTTGAAGGACGACCACGCAAACCGGCCGCTCACCGACGACGTGGCGGAGGCCGCCGAACTGCTGGACTCCTTCGCGCGCCTGGCCTGACCCGTAAAAGCCGCCCGCCCCGAGCATGCCGTCGTCGGCGCTCGGGGCGGGCGGTCGGGGCCGTATCAGTCGATGAGTCCGGTCGGTGGCCCGGGTGGCTCAGTGGCCGGCGGTGAGCTGGCCGGCGAGCTTGCCGTGCATGTCGGCGCTGGGCTTGTTGAGGCCGATGATGGTGACCTTCTTGCCGCGCTGGTTGTACTTGGTCTCGATGGCGTCGAGGGCGGCGACCGAGGAGGCGTCCCAGATGTGGGCGTCGGAGAGGTCGATGACGACGTCGTCCGGGTCGTCCTTGTAGTCGAACTGGTAGACGAGGTCGTTGGAGGAGGCGAAGAACAGCTCGCCGGTGACCGCGTAGACGACCTGGTTGCCGTCCGGGTCCACGACTCCGGTGACCTCTGCGAGGTGCGCGACCCGCTTGGCGAAGATGACCATCGCGGTGATCGAGCCGAGCACCACGCCGATGGCGAGGTTGTGGGTGACGACCACGGCGGCGACGGTGACGACCATGACGGTGGTCTCACCGACCGGCATCCGCTTGAGCGTCTTGGGCTGGACCGAGTGCCAGTCGAACGTGGCGACGGACACCATGACCATCACGGCGACCAGCGCGGCCATGGGGATGTCGGAGACGACCGGGCCGAAGACGATGCACAGGACCATCAGGAACGCACCGGCCAGGAACGTGGACAGCCGGGTACGGGCGCCCGACACCTTCACGTTGATCATGGTCTGGCCGATCATGGCGCAGCCGCCCATGCCGCCGAAGAAGCCGGTGATCACGTTGGCGATGCCCTGGCCGAGGGATTCGCGGGTCTTGTTGGAGTGGGTGTCGGTGATGTCGTCGACGAGCTTGGCGGTCATCAGCGACTCCATCAGCCCGACCAGCGCGAAGGCGAAGGCATAGGGGGCGATGGTGGTCAGCGTGTCCATCGTGAACGGCACGTCCGGCAGGCCGGGGACGGGGAGCGACGAGGGGAGGTCGCCCTTGTCGCCGACGGTCGGCACCGCGATGCCGGCGGCGACGGTGATGACGGTCAGGATGACGATGGAGACCAGCGGGGCCGGGACGACCTTGGTGATCCTCGGGAAGAACACCATCAGCGCCAGTCCGCCGACGATCAGCGGATAGACCGCCCACGGCACGTCCATCATCTCCGGGACCTGCGCCATGAAGATCAGGATGGCGAGAGCGTTGACGAAACCGACCATGACCGAGCGGGGGACGAACCGCATCAGCTTCGCGACGCCGAGGGCGCCCAGGACGATCTGGATCAGTCCGCCCAGGATCACGGCGGCGATCAGATGGCCGAGGCCGTACTCATGGTTCAGCGGTGCGATGACCAGCGCCATCGCACCGGTCGCTGCCGAGATCATGGCCTTGCGGCCACCCACGATGGAGATCACCACGGCCATCGTGAACGACGCGAACAGGCCGACGGCGGGGTCGACACCGGCGATGATCGAGAAGGAGATCGCCTCGGGAATCAGCGCCAGGGCCACGACGAGACCGGCCAGCACCTCGGTACGGAAAACCTTCGGAGAAGCGAGCCAGTCCGGCTTCGACATACGCAGCTCGGGACCTGCGGTCAGCGGTGAAGACATGCAACCGTTTCTGTTCAGGCGCACACATCCACCTGACGGATGCAAGCGCGTCGTACTCGACTCCGCCTCGGGGCGGAATCCCGGCGGCCCGGCCTCGACGGGGGCCCTGCCGGTGCGAGTGACAGCCGAAACGGCTGCCGATCGGGCATCATTGCCCGGAAGTCTTCGGGTGCCGGCGGGCCCGATCAGGGCCCGGCTCCGGCTGAGGCGCCCCTTCCGCGCTTGCGCAGCACGGGCGGCCTCGACCAACACTGTACCCTGACGTGAGGGCAGAGTGCGACTTGCGGCTTATGAAATGCAGGTAAACACGAGCTCGGATCATGTGATCCCAGACACGTGCGCCGGGGACCTCGCTCGTTGGAAATTTCCGGGAAACGCAGAAGGAGAAGGCGTGACGATGACAGAGCGGCAGATGCAGATCGGCGAGGTCGCCGAGCGGACCGGTTTGTCGCTGCGCACCATCCGTCACTACGAGGAAGTCGGCCTCGTCGCCCCTTCCGCCCGGAGCAAGGGCGGCTTCCGCCTCTACACCGAGGCCGACGTCGAGCGCCTGATGGTCATCCGCCGCATGAAGCCGCTGGACTTCTCGCTCGAGGAGATGCGGGACCTGCTGGAGATCACCGACCGGCTCGCCGACACCGACGCGGAGGTCCCCACCGACGAGAAGGCCCGGCTGCGCGAACGCCTCGACTCCTACCGCAAGGTCGCGGACGCCCGCTGCGAAACGCTGCGCGCGCAACTGATGGCGGCAGAGGACTTCGCCGCGACGCTCCGCCGCAGGCTCGGGAACTGACGGCGGGGGCGGCACCGGGCGCGGGACGCCACCGTCCCGCCCACTGCCCGCGGGACCGGCCGCGACGGGGTGACGCCTGATCCAGGGCCCCGTCGTGGCCGGAGGCCGCGGTGATCGCCCGGCGGCAGGTGTGGTCGACGACGCCGGGGACGTTCGTACGCGACGACGGGGACGGACCAGCAGGTGGCCCTCGTCGTGCGGGGCGGGCCGGGCCCGGTAGCCGTACCCGCGCCCCCGCTCAGGCCGTCGGCTCCGGGGCGATCTCCGCGATCAGGCTCTCGACGCGCTTCTTGATCTCGTCGCGGATCGGGCGGACGGCCTCGAGGCCCTGGCCGGCCGGGTCCTCGAGCGTCCAGTCCAGGTAGCGCTTGCCGGGGAAGACCGGGCAGGTGTCGCCGCAGCCCATGGTGATGCAGACGTCGGACGCCTTGACCGCGTCGACCGTGAGGATCTTCGGCGTCTCGGCGGTGATGTCGATGCCGACTTCGCGCATCGCTTCGACGGCCGCCGGGTTGACCTGGTCGGCCGGTGCCGAGCCTGCCGAGCGGACCTCGACGCGGTCGCCGGCCAGGTGGCTGAGCCACGCGGCGGCCATCTGGGACCGGCCGGCGTTGTGGACACAGACGAACAGCACGGAGGGCTTCTCGGACATCAGCCAGATCTCTCTTGTCTCACTTCGACATCAGGCACCGGTGACATCAGCACCTGGTGGCTTCAGCGGCCACTGATGTGACAGTATCAGCCCATGATGACGTCAGTCGACACTGAACTGATCCGGGTGCTCGCCGACCCGCTCAGGCTCCGGATCGTGACCCTTCTCGCCCAGGAGACGCTCTGCACGACCCATCTCGTGGAAGAGACGGGCGCGCGGCAGACCAACCTCTCCAACCACCTGAGAGTGCTGCGCGAGGCCGGGGTCGTCGAGACCGAGCCGTGCGGCCGCTTCACGTACTACAAGCTGCGCCCGGACGTCATCGAGGCCGTGGCGGGATCCTTCGCGGAGCTCGCCAGTGCCGCCCGTGCCACCCAAGCCGCCGACACGAAGAGGGCATGTCCGTGACCCGCACCGAAGCGCCCGCGACGACCGAGGAAGCCTCGGTCGTCGCGAAGCTTTCGACGCTCGACCGTTTTCTCGCCGTCTGGATCCTGATCGCCATGGGCCTCGGGCTCGGCCTCGGCCGGCTGATCCCCGGTCTGAACGACGCCCTCGCGAAGGTCGAGATCGGCGGCATCTCGCTGCCGATCGCCGTCGGCCTGCTGATCATGATGTATCCGGTCCTGGCGAAGGTCCGCTACGACAGGCTCGACGCCGTCACCGGCGACCGTCGGCTGATGATCTCCTCGCTCGTCGTCAACTGGGTCCTCGGCCCCGCCGTCATGTTCGCGCTGGCATGGACGTTCCTGCCGGACCTGCCCGAGTACCGCACCGGCCTGATCATCGTCGGCCTCGCCCGCTGCATCGCCATGGTCATCATCTGGAACGACCTGGCCTGCGGCGACCGTGAGGCGGCCGCCGTCCTGGTGGCGCTCAACTCCGTCTTCCAGGTCATCGCCTTCGGCCTGCTCGGCTGGTTCTACCTCGACCTGCTGCCCGGCTGGCTCGGCCTCGGCAACGGCGAGACCCTCGACATCTCCATGTGGCAGATCGCCCTCAACGTCGTCATCTTCCTCGGCGTCCCGCTACTGGCCGGCTTCCTGACCCGCCGCATCGGGGAGCAGAAGCTCGGCCGCGAGTCCTACGAGAGCGACTTCCTCCCGAAGATCGGCCCCTGGGCGCTGTACGGACTGCTCTTCACGATCGTCATCCTCTTCGCCCTCCAGGGGAAGACGATCACCTCCCAGCCGCTGGACGTCGCCCGCATCGCCCTGCCCCTGCTGGTGTACTTCGCGGTGATGTGGTTCGGCACCTTCCTGCTCGGCAAGCTGATCGGCCTCACCTACGAGCGCACCACGACGCTGGCGTTCACCGCGGCCGGCAACAACTTCGAGCTCGCCATCGCGGTCGCCATCGCCACCTTCGGTGTCACGTCCGGGCAGGCCCTGTCCGGTGTCGTCGGGCCGCTCATCGAGGTCCCCGTCCTGGTCGCACTCGTCTATGTGTCGCTGGCCTGGCACAAGAAGTTCACGGCGGCCGTGTGACCCGGCACGCCGATGTGGTGGTGATCGGCGGCGGCCAGTCCGGGCTCGCCGCCGGTTACCACCTGCGCCGCCTCGGCGTGGACTTCACCGTCCTCGACGCACGGTCCACACCCGGCGGCGCCTGGCCGCACGCCTGGGACTCGCTGCGCCTCTTCTCCCCCGCCGCGTACTCCTCGCTGCCCGGCCGCCCCATGCCGCCGCAGCCCGGCGCGACGTATCCGGACGCGCGGCACGTCGTCGACTACCTCGCCGACTACGAGCAGCGCTACGACCTGCCCGTCCAGCGCCCGGTCCGGGTGCGATCGGTGCACCGCGACGGGGCGTTCCTGCGCGTCGAGGCCGACTCGGGCGCATGGCGTGCCCGGGCGGTGGTCAGCGCGACCGGCACCTGGTGGCGGCCCTTCGTGCCCGCCGTACCCGGTCGCGACCGCTTCACCGGCCGGCAGGTGCACACCGCCGACTACCGGGGGCCCGCCGACCACGCCGGGCAGCGCGTGGTCGTCGTCGGTGGCGGCAACTCGGGCGCCCAGATCGCCGCCGACCTCGCACACGACACCGAACTCACCTGGGTCACCCTGCGCCCGCCCCGCTTCCTCGCCGACGACATCGACGGCCGCACCCTCTTCGACGCGGCCACCGCCCGCCGCCGCGCCCTCGACGAAGGCCGCACCGACACCGGCGGGGTCGCGTCGCTCGGGGACATCGTCGCCGTGCCGCCCGTACGGGAAGCGCGTGACGCGGGGCTGCTGAAGGCGTCCCCGACGTTCGCGCGCCTCACGGCCCACGGCGTTCAGTGGGCCGACGGGACCACCGCGGAGGCGGACACGGTCGTCTGGTGCACCGGCTTCCGCCCGGCGCTCTCCCACCTCGCGCCCCTCGGTCTGCGCGGCCCGCGCGGCCACATCCCCACCACCGGCACCCGCGCCACCGCCGAACCGAGGCTGCACCTGCTCGGCTACGGCGACTGGACCGGCCCCGCCTCCGCCACCCTCATCGGCGTCGGACGCCCGGCCCGCGACGCCGCCCGGGAGATCGCGGAGCTGCTGCGGAACCGGAACCGACCTGCGGATCCGGCCAGCGGGGGCTGACCTGCGGAGCCGGTCCGTGTGCCGCTCAGGGGTGGAGCAGTTGCAGCCGGCCGGGCATGGGCTCCAGGCGCAGGGGCGCGCGTACGTCGTGCGCCGGTGTGCCGTCGACGTCCAGCCGGTAGGTGCCCCAAGGGCGTTCGTACCTTATGCGGCGGACGCGCCGGGTGGCGACGGCCGCGCTGTGCACCCGCAGGACGCCGTCCGCCGTGAGCTCGATGTGCAGCGGCAGGCCGGCGGGGGTGGCGATCTTCTCGTTGTCGATCAGGAGGTAGGCGCTGCCGGGGTGCGGCTGGAGGCAGGTGATGGTCAGCCGGCGCACGGCGATGTCGAGCACGTCGCCGGACAGCTGGATGCCGATGACGGAGTGCCGCTGGGCGCCGTGGAGGGCGGGCGCATCGCCTCCGTCGGCGTCTTCTCGGGCCGGGCGCTCGGTGAGCAGCGGCAGGTTCTGCAGGGCCGCGGCCCGCAGCGCCTGGTCGTACGGGCCGGCGGCGCGTACGAGGAGATGGTGGCGCTGCCGCTGTCCGCTCTGCGGTATGCGGTGGCGTTCCCCGGCATCCGGTGCGGCACTGAGTTCCACGCTCCGGACGCCGTGCTGGGCGAGGCCCTCGCGCAGGAGTCGGGCCCGCTCGCGGTCGCCGCGGCTCCAGCCCCGCAGGATGCCCAACACGCGTCGCCCGGCGGGCAGTTCCTCGGCGAGGCGCACGGCGGCGGACATCAGGCGCTCCGCGCCGCTGTCGCTGTCCCGGCTCTCGACACCAGAGGTAGGAGGAGGCGTACGGGACGGCATTGCGGGTCTCCTTGCGTGTGTCACGGCGCTGTGCCCCTGAAGGGAGGACGCACGGCCGCGCTCCCCCGTCGTGGATCGCGGGGCCAGCCAGTCCGGAACGGTGTCAGGGCAGGACGCCGGAGCCGCGGGCAGCGGCGGTGAGGCCACCCCAGGAGCTCCGCGGCACCCCGCCCGGGTGATCCCGGGGCGGGATCACCGGCAGAAGCTCCCGACCACGCATCTCCAACCTAGTGCGAGGGTTGGCCACTTGTGAATTCCTTCCGGGCAGCACCAGTTGAGCGGTGGACTCTCACCCTGATGTAGAGTCCTCTGTCGTCGGCGATCACTGGACACGTCCTGCCGACGCGGCGGTCCCCGGTAGATCCTCCACCCGACGGTGGCCGGGGCCGCCCACTCGCCGCTCTGTCCGCGGTGCGCCCGTTCAGCGGAGCCGCGCGGCCGGCTAGTCGTGGGCGGCCAGGAGGTGTTCGAGGCGGGCGTCGGGGAAGGCCCGCTCGAAGGAGTTGGCCTGCCAGCGGTCCGGGAACAGGGCGAGCACGGCCTTGTCGCGGATCCGGGTCAGCGCCTCGCCCTTCACCAGCCGGGAGCCGTTCAGGTCCGCGGCGCCGGCCGCGTCGGTGGCGCGCGCCAGATGGTAGGGCAGCATCTCCAGCCGTACCGGAGCGGAGAACTCGCCTGCCATCCGGGCGGACACGACGTCGAACTGCATGGGACCGACGGCCGCGAGGACCGGAGCCTGGTCGCCGCGCACGTCCGACACGAGCACCTGGACGACACCCTCCTCGTCCAACTGGGCGATGCCGCGCCGGAACTGCTTCGAGCGGCCGATGTCCTCGGGGCGCACGACCGCGAAGTGCTCCGGCGCGAAGGTCGGCATCGGCGGGAAGAGCGCGGGCGGCCCGGCGTACAACGTGTCCCCCACGCGCAGCGAGGCCGCGTTGACGAGACCCACCACATCGCCGGGGTAGGCGGTGTCGACCATGGAGCGGTCCTGGCCGAAGACGCTGTGCGCGTACTTGGTCGCGAACGGTTTCCCGGAGACGGCCCGGGTCACCGTCGCGCCGCGCTCGAAAACGCCCGAGCAGACCCGCAGGAAGGCGATCCGGTCCCGGTGCGAGGGGTCCATGTTGGCCTGCACCTTGAACACCAGCCCCGAGAACGGCGCTTCCACCGGTCGGCTGCCGCCGCCCTCCAGCGGGCGGGGGCCGGGCGGCGGGGCGAGGTCCACGATCGCGTCCAGCAGCAGCCGGACACCGATGTTCGAGATCGCCGCACCGAAGAACACGGGGGTGGAGGAGCCCGCAAGGAACGAGTCGCGGTCGAATCCGGCCTCGTCCGCGTGCAGAAGTTCCAGTTCCTCCATGGCCTGTTCCCAGTCGGCGCCTTCCACGAGGGCTGCCTCCTCGGCCGGGACCGTCTCCTCGATCGCCTCGCGGGCGCCGCCGGGCGTGCGGGTGTAGCGCAGCATCTGCCCGGGTTCGCGTGCGTCGATCAGGCCGCGCATGTGACCCGAGACACCGACCGGCCAAGTGACCGGGGTGGGCCGCAGCCGGAACTCGCGCTCGATCTCGTCCAGCAGCTCCAGCGCTTCACGGCCGGGCCGGTCCCACTTGTTGATGAAGGTGATCACGGGGATACCGCGATGACGGCAGACGTCGAAGAGCTTGCGGGTCTGCTCCTCCAGGCCCTTGGCCGCGTCGATCAGCATCACCGCGCAGTCCACCGCCGCCAGCACCCGGTAGGTGTCCTCGGAGAAGTCCGCGTGCCCGGGGGTGTCGAGCAGGTTCAGCACACACCCGCGATGCGCGAACTGAAGCACCGCCGACGTGACGGAGATCCCGCGTGCCTTCTCCATCTCCATCCAGTCCGACGCGACTCCGCGCCGGCCCGACTTCCCGTGCACAGCTCCGGCCTCGAGGATCGCGTGCGCATGGAGGGCCAGGGCCTCGGTGAGGGTGGACTTGCCCGCGTCGGGATGGCTGATGACGGCGAAGGTCCGCCGCCGGGCCGCCTCGGAGGCCGCGCCCTGGATGGTGGCGTTCATCGGCGTCCCGCCTTCGAGGCCGTCGGGGCACCGCCGAGGCGGGCCGGCTGCCCGTACGGGTAACGGGCGCGTCGCCCGGCCGCCCCCGGCTCCCGCCGCAGGTCCTCGCGGCGCTCGTCGGCCCGCACCCAGTGTTTCCGCAACCTTGTCACCAATTCCTCGTACGCGTGCTCAGTACTCATCGTTCCGGAGCGGGGCCCGCCCGGGCCCGCCGTGTCGGGCAGCGCCCGCACCGTGGCCGGGCCGAAGCCGAGCGGTCGCATCTGCCGGCCAGTGGGGCCGGGGCGCCTCCGCCTCGGCACAGTGCCATCAGGCCCGTGCGCCCGGACACCTCGCCCATCCGCATCGGCTTTCCGCCCACAGTAACCGCCTGCGCCGTCTCGTCCTCGCCACCCACTCCAAACCTACCCTGACGTCAGGGTAGGTTGGCAATCGCCGCAGCGGGGGCGGAGCGGTGGTCAGGTCGGCGTGTGTCCGATCCGGCCATGGGACCGGTACCGCCGATGGACCTGCGCGCGGGCCGTGTGCAACGGTCGACCGCGGTGCTCCCACGGACGGCGGCCGGCAGGCCGTGGACGGTCGGGACGCACCTGCGAGAAGTACGTCGAGCGGCCGCGTGCGGGGCCGGTCGAGGACAGGGCATTTCAGTACCGCCCGGCGAGTCGGCCCTCCCGGTGTCCCGACCGGAGGAGCGCGATGCACGCGGTGGCCACCCTCACCAGCCGCGGCACCGCTGCATCGCCCGGCATCTTTCGGCCAAAAACAGCGCATAGGCCGTGCGCCCCGTCACCGGGGGCGGCACCGGGCTCCTCGCACGGAGCGGCCCCGGTGCACCGGCAGAACACTCTTCGATCAAAGGGGTTGGAATGAGCGTGTACGACTACGTCGTCGTCGGCGCCGGATCCGCGGGCTCCGTGCTGGCGGCACGGCTGTCGGAGGACCCCGACGTGCGGGTTGCGCTGATCGAGGCGGGCGGCCCCGACACGGCGCAGGAGATCCATGTCCCGGCGGCCTTCCCCCAGTTGTTCAAGAGCGGCCTGGACTGGGACCTCGACACCGACCCGGAGCCCGGGCTCGGCGACCGCCGGACCTACGTCCCCCGGGGCAAGATGTTCGGCGGCACCAGCTCGATGAACGCGATGATCTACATCCGGGGCAACCGCGCCGACTACGACGGCTGGGCCGCGGCCGGGGCCACGGGCTGGTCGTACGACGACGTTCTGCCGTACTTCCGGCGCGCCGAGGACAACGAGCGCGGCGAGGACGAGTTCCACGGCGTGGGCGGGCCGCTGACGGTGAGCGACGGCAGGTCCGGGCACCCGCTCTGCTCGGCCTTCGTAGAGGCCGCCGAGCAGGCGGGCCACAAGGCGAACGACGACTTCAACGGCGAGACGCAGTTCGGCGTCGGGCGCTACCAGGTGACGCAGCGCGGCGGGATGCGATGCAGCACGGCCGTCGCCTATCTGCACCCCGCCCTCGCCCGGCCGAACCTCACCGTGCTCTCCTCCGCCCTCGCCCACCGCGTGGTGCTCGAAGGCGGCCGGGCGACGGGCGTCGAGGTCGAGCGGAACGGCGCGGTAGACGTCGTCCGCGCCGAGCGCGAGGTGATCCTTTCCGCGGGCGCCTACGAGTCCCCGAAGCTGCTGATGCTCTCCGGGATCGGGCCGGCCGCCGCGCTGACGGCGTTCGGCATGGAGGTCGTAGCCGATCTGCCGGTCGGCCAGGGCCTGCAGGACCACTACATGGCGCTGCTGACCTTCCGTACCGACGTCGAATCGCTGCTCGGCGCGGCGACCGCGGAGAACGCGGCGCTGCTGCAGAGCGAGGGGCGCGGCCCGCTGACGTCCAACATCGCCGAGACCGGCGGCTTCTTCCGCAGCCGGGACGAACTGGACGCCCCGGACGTGCAGTTCCACGCCGCCCCCGGGCTCTTCCACCAGGAAGGACTCGGCACGACCAACGAGCACGGCCTGTCCTTCGGCCCGTGCGTGCTCACCCCGACCAGCCGGGGCACGGTCACGCTGCGCTCCCCGCGCCCGGACGTCGCGCCCCGGATCCTGCACAACTACCTGATGACGGCCGAGGACCGGGACTGCATCGTCGCCGGGATCCGCATCGCCCTGGAGATCGCCGCGCAGCGGTCGGTGGCCGACATCGTCACCGGGCCCTTCGGCGACGCACCGGCCTCGGACTCCGAAGCGGACCTCCTGGCGTGGGCGCGGCGGTCCGGCCAGTCGCTGTACCACCCGACGTCGACCTGTCCCATCGGCACGGTCGTCGACCCCGAGCTGCGCGTGTACGGCGTGCCGGGCCTGCGGGTCGTCGACGCCTCGGTGTTCCCGACGGTGCCGCGCGGCAACACCAACGCGCCCACCGTCATGGCCGCGGAGAAGGCCGCCGACCTGATCAAGGGCGGCAACGGCCTCGAGGGAGCCGCGTGACGACGACGGCCCTGCCGACGACCGGGACCTGAGGGGCGAGCCGGACGCTTCCTGCGCCGTCGCCCGCAACGGCGGCGCAGGAACCGGGCGCCCTGCCTGCTTGGAACACGCTGGCCGGACGGTTCACATGCTGACCGCAGTCCTGCAACCGGTGCGCGCCCATGTGGGTGCACGCGGTCACCGCGGAACTGATGCCTCCGGATACGCCGTTGGGGCGGCGTGACACCCGTTCAGCCTATCTGCCAGCGCTCGGTGGAGGCCGTGCTCCTAGGGTCGAACCGACCGTCTCGGGGCACATGAGGAGGTCCAAGTGAATCGCCGTACCGCTGTGGCCGGCATAGCTCTGGCTTTCGCCTTCATCGCTCCGCTCTCCGGCGTGGCACATGCCCAGCCCGATCTCGACTGCCGCGACTTCCGCTTCCAGGAAGACGCACAGGCGGTGTTCAACCGCGATCGCAGCGACCCGCACCGGCTGGATGAGGATCCGGGGCCGGATGACGGCATCGCGTGCGAAGTCCTGCCGAGGCGGGGCAGCATCTCCGCCACCCGCGCGCCCGCGCCCGCGAGCCCGACCGTGATGCCCACCCGAGGAACCGAGGGTGGTACGGGCGGCGCGGCACCGGAGTCGGGCAACCTGGAGATCGGCATCGGCCTCGGCCTGGCGGTCGGCGCGACCGCAGGCGTTGTGTACACGGTGGTCCGGCGCCGGCGCCGGACCTGACCACGACCGGGCCCCGGCCCGGCCGCCCTTCGTCCCTCCCGACCTCTCGCGGGAGGGACGATCCATGCCGGGGACCGTCCTCTAGCCGGTCGGCCTGCAGGCCGCCAGTACCGTTTCCGCGATCAGGTGTGGCGCGTCCGCCTGGTCCAGCCGCCCCTTGGCCACATCCTCCGCCGCCCCCTTGATCACATGATGCAGGACGCTGGCCAGCCAACTGGCGGGCAGGTCCCGGCGGAAGACTCCCTCCGCCTGGCCCCGTCCGATCAGGTCGCCGACGCGGTGCTCCGGCTTGGCGTGGAGTTCGCGGAGCCGGCCGGGCGGCAGGGCCGCCTGCGCGGCTTCGAGGAGGGCGCTCGACTGGGCGATCAGCAGCCAGCTCGATCCGATCAGACTGCGCAGCGCTTCACGGGGATCACCTGCGAGGTCCAGCTCCGCCAGGACCTCCTCCCCCCGGCCGATCAGTCGCGTCAGTGCGGTCTCGACCAGGGCGTCCCGGGAGGGGAAGTGGCCGTAGAGGGTGACCCGGCCGACTCCCGCCGCCTGAGCGATCTCGCCCACGCTCACGTCGGGGTTCCGGCTCAGGCATGCCACTGCCGCATCGATGATCTTCTCCACGTTCTGCTGCGCATCGGACCTCCGTGCGGACTTGGCCACCGAACGTGACATACAACCTCCCCCTTCGAACTCGAACAGCCATGTTTGAGTTACAGTACCCAACGGAACTTGAACACCCGTGTTCGACTTAACCCGAAAGGGCTCAAAGTCATGACCGAATCCGTTGCGGCCACCCCAGAGACGAACAGTCCCGATCCACGGCGCTGGAAGATCCTCGGGCTCGTAGGCGTCGCCCAGTTGATGCTGATCCTCGATGTCACCGTCGTGGCGATCGCCCTGCCCCACATGGGGGCGGAGCTTTCACTCGAGCGGGAGACGCTCACCTGGGTCGTGAGCGGTTACACCCTCGCCTTCGGCGGACTGCTCCTCCTCGGCGGCCGCGCCGCCGACCTGTTCGGCGCCCGGCGGCTCCTGCTGGTGGGCCTGGCGTTGTTCGCCGCCGCGTCCCTGGTCGCCGGGCTGGCGACCTCCGGCCCCATGCTGCTGGGCGGTCGCGTCACCCAGGGGCTGGCGGCGGCGATGATGTCCCCGTCGGCTCTCGCGCTGGTCGTCACGCTCTTCGAGGGCGACGAGCGGAACAAGGCGCTCGGAATCTGGTCCGCACTGGGCGGCAGCGGCGCGGCCCTGGGCGTTCTCCTCGGCGGACTCCTCACCGCGGGACCGGGATGGCCGTGGGTCTTCTACATCAACGTCCCCGTCGGCGTGGTGCTGCTCCTGACCCTCCGGACGCAGCTTCCCCGGCAGCAGCGCTCCGGCGCGAACGGCCGGCTCGACGTACCGGGCGCGGTGCTGGTGACGGCCGCGACCGGCACGTTGACGTACGCGCTCATCAGGGCCGGCGACCAGGGGTGGGCGACACTGACGACGGCCGCTCTGTTCCTGGCGGCGGTGGTGCTCTACGCGGCGTTCGTCGTGCGCCAGCGCCTGGCGGCGAGCCCGCTCATGGACGTCAAACTCCTGGTCCGGCGACCGGTCGCGGCGGGCACCGTGCTCATTCTCGTGGCCACGGCACTGATGATCATGGTGTTCTTCCTCGGCACGTTCTACCTGCAGGACCACCGCGAGTACGGCGCGCTCATGACGGGTGTCCTCTTCCTGCCCGTGGCGCTGCTGACCATGGCGGGCGCCAGCGCCGCCGGCAAGATCATCGGCCGCACGGGGCCGCGGGTCCTGGGAGTCGTCGGGCTCCTCGTCGCGGCCGTCGGCATGACGGTGCCCGCGCTCTGGAGCGGCACGGTGGCCATGGTCGCCGGCGTGGGCGTCGCAGCGGCTGGAACCGGAGTGGTGTTCGTGGTGGCTTCCGCCACGGCGCTGGGGCAGATCGAACCCCATGAAGCCGGCCTGGCTTCCGGCATCGTCAGCACGTTCCACGAGTTCGGCGCCTCACTCGGCGCCGCGGTCGTGTCCAGCATGGCGGCGGCCAGTATCGCCGGAACGGACGCCGCGGGGTTCTCCCGCGGCTTCGCGACCGGCGCGGTCGTGGCCGTCGTCGCCGCTCTGCTGGCCTTCGTCATCACGCCGAGCCCGCGCCCGGCGGCGGCGTAGCCGAACGCGGCAGGAGGCCGGTGGGAACATGGTTCCCACCGGCCTCGCCGCTGCGTCGAGGAACAGCAGCCCCGCAGCTTCCGAGCCGGAAGCGCTACGCGAGGAGTTCCTCGACCGGGAGCTCGACGCGTCGGTCGATCCGGTCGTGCTCCCAGGTCCGCGTGTCGATCAGCCACCACCGCTCCACCTCGATCAGGTACAGGCGGTGCTCGGCCGGCGCCCGCAGGGATGCCGGGGGCAACGCCCACCGGGCACGCTCCGCCGCGTCCGGGAACACGGCCTCGTAGAAGGCGGAGCGGTACCGGTCCAGGTCACCGGCCGGTACCTCCGCACAGGTTCCGGTGAACTGGGCGCCGTCGACAGCGGCAATGTCCAGTCCGGCGGCACCGGCGCCGAGGAAGAGCGAGCCGCTGATCCGCGGCGACAAGGCGATGTCGCGGCTGTGCCGGGATCCGCTCGCCGAGCCGAACAGGAAACGCAACGGGTCGCCGAGCCAGGCGTACTCCATCGTCGCCACCCAGGGACGCCCGTCCGGAGAAACCGTCGCGAGGTTCAAGTACCGGGCCTCGTCGAGGAGTCGGCGGGTCCGGTCCACCATGCTGTCCAGGTCCGCGGCGGTCACCGCGGGCCGCGGGGGCGGGGAGCTGTCAGGCATCCGATTCTCCAGGGTTGCGGGACACGCGCGGCCGTCGTCCGAGCGCGCTCGATGGGGGCCCTGTGCCGGTCACCGTGCGGCGACCGGCACAGGGAGCGCCGGTTGCTACGTGTGGCGCAGGAAAACGGGCAGCGCGGTGAGGCCGTTGCCGATGAAGGTGCGTTCGTGCTCCGTCTCGTCGGGCTTGATGGCGAGTTGGAGCCGGGGGAAGCGGTCGAACAGGGCCGGCAGCGCCACCAGGGCCTCGAGCCGGGCCAGATGTGAACCCGGGCAGAAGTGGGCCCCCTGGCTGAAGGCGATGTGGTCCTTGTCCGCCCGGTCGATGTCGAAGACGTCGGGCTTGTCGTGGACGGCGGGGTCGCGCCCGTGTGCTCCGTAGGCGATCAGGATCGCGTCACCGGCCCGGATGACGACGCCTTCGCCGAGGTCGATGTCCTCGACGGCCCATCGCATCGGGAGGTGCATGACGGGGCAGTGGAGACGCAGCGACTCCTCGATCGCGTCGTTCCACCGGCCCGGTTCGGCGTCGCGCAGGGTCCGGAGCTGTTCGGGGTGGGCGAGCAGTTCTCGCACGGTGTGATCGAGCAGGTTGATCGTGGTCGTGCTGCCGCCGCCGAGCATGAGGAGCAGCGTCGATATCAACTCGTGTTCCGTGAGGGGGTCGTTGCCCTCCTCACGGGCGGCGAGGAGGAAGCTGGTGAGGTCGTCACCCGGGTCCTGGCGTTTGGTGTCGATAAGGGTGCGCATCGTCGAGACGAGGTCGTCGTTGATGGCGAGCGACTCCTCCTCGGTGACGTCGGTTTCGCCGACCGCCACGAAGAGGTGCAGTACCCTGGCGCGCTGGTCGGCGGGCACACCGAACAGGTCGCAGATCATCTCGGTCGGCACCCGGTAGGAGAAGGCTGCGTGCAGGTCCACGGCCTCGTCGGCCGGCCGGGCCGCGAGTTCGTCCAGGAGCCGGTTCACGATGGCCTCGACCTGCGGTCGCATCGCCTGGACGCGCCGAGGGGTGAACGCCGGCGTGATCAGCTTCCGCAGCCGCGCGTGGTCCTTGCCCTCCGCGGTGGCCATGGAGTCCACGTCAACCCACGGGGACAGCCAGGGCACCGAGCCCGGCTCGTAGCTCGGTACGTTCTTCTTGAGGTTCCGTGAGACGCCCGGGTGCGTCAGCAGCAGCCTGACGACGTCGCCGCGCGTGACCGACCAGGCCCCGACGCCTTCGGGCAGCTGGACGGGGACGGCGGGCCCCATCTCACGCAGCCGGTCGACCTGTTCGTACATGCACCGGCCGCCCGAGCTGTCGAGGGCCGTGGTGGGGGCCGTACTGAAGGAAATCATGTGTACCCCTTACAGCTAGCTGGTTCCAGAATTCGGTGCCGTGCCGGGTCCGACGGAGCGCTTCACCCGGTGACGGTGTCCTGCGTGAGGGAGCGCCAGAACGCGGCCTCGTAGGCATGGACCATCCGGGCCGTCCGCACGGCCTCGACCGGGTCGTCGCCCTCGGCAAGGCCCTCCTCGAGCGTGGCCGCGGCCTGGTCCAGGAGTTCGCGCGGTGTGTCGGCGAAGAAGAGGAAGTGCTCGATCGCCTCCTCGCCGAACCCGTACTGGGACCACAACGCATCGGCGGTACGCGCGTACTGGCGTCCCGACGCCTCCACGTTGGCCAGCAGGGCGAGGGCCATGTCACTGCGTGAGCCGAAGAGCGCCGTCTGTGTCAGGAAGGCAGGGTAGGCCTGCGCGAACGGGGCCGGCTCGTGGGCGGCCAGCTGCTGCTCGTCCACGCCGAGCGCGGCGGCGAAGTCCAGCAGCAGTCGCAGGGCCTGCCCCTCTCCTTCGGCCATCGAGAGGAAGAGGTCACCGGCCGGGGGTGACGGGAACCGGGAAGCCAGCAGGGCGAAGCTGCGCCGGTCGCTGCGTACGAGGCGGTACAGCTCACCGGCCAGCGCCGTGAGCGCTGCCTTCGGCAGCCGGCCCGCTTCGAGCAGATCCAGGAACCGGTTCTCCGCGGGCTGTTCGGCCACCTGCTGCCGCGCCGACTCGATCAGGTTGGTGACGTCGTCGTCCATCGCGTACTCCTTGTCTTGTGCGGGTTCAGCCGGTACGTCCGCCTGCCGGCACGGTGCGCCGCAGATTCGGTCCGGTCGCCGGCCCCGGCTTCGGTGTCGCGATCCACGGGCCGTCGACGGAGGGGTCGATGACGCCTTCCTCCAGCCAGGTGAACCGGGCGTCGAGCACCTGCCGGGCGAGCCCGCGATCGCCCGCGTCGGTGTTGTGCGTCAGCCGCTCGAAGAGTTCCGTGACCCGCTGCCGGGACTGCGAGCAGAACGCGTCGGCGAGTTGCGCCGGTGTGTCGCCGTGGTCGGTGAGGGCTTCGGCGTAGGCGCAGCTCGCACTCATCGCGTACAGCTCCGCACCTATGTCCACGATCCGGCCCAAGCGGCGCTGGTGGTCGGCGAGTTCGCTGTCCGGCTGAGCGGCCGACTCGCCGCTCCACTGCGCCAGTCTGCGTGCCGCCCGGGCGGCGAAGCGCCTGTGTCCGGCCAGGGAGTCCCCGTCGTCGGCCGGTGCCTCGCCGATGTCCTCGGCCGCCGGCAAACTTTCGGTCCCTGCGCGGTGGCGTTCGACGACCGCCGCGGCGATGAACGCTCTCAACGCCTCGGTGGAGCCGTCGAAGATCCGCCCGATCCTCAGGTCGCGCAGCAACTGCTCCGCCGGGACACCGCGTTCACCCCTGGCCGCCGCCGACCGGGCCGTCTCGAATCCGCGGCCGCCCCGCAGCTGTACGAGCTCGTCCGCGACCAGCCATGCCTGTTCCGAGGCGAAGAGCTTCGCCAGCTCGGCGTCGAGCCGAGTGTCGGCGCTGCCCAGGTCCGCCAGGCGGCCGGAGACCTCGACCATGGCCTCCAGCGCGAACGCGGTCGACGCGATGAAGGCCAACTTGCCCGCGACCGCCTCCTGGTCCCCGATCGGCCGCCCCCACTGCACCCGGGCGCCGGCCCATTCGCGTGCGATCTTCAGGCTCCACTTGGCCGCCGCGGCGCACACGGCGGGCAGCGACAGCCGGCCGGTGTCCTGCGCCGCAAGGGCGACCTCCAGTCCCGCGCCCTCGTCGCCGATCCGGTTGCCCGCCGGAACGACGACGTCGTGCAGCCGGATGACACCGTTCTCGAGGCCGCGCAGCCCGAGGAAGGAGCTGCGGTGCTCGACCGTGACACCGGGAGAGTCGGCTTCCACCACGAACACGGTCATGCCGCCGTGGCCCGCCTCCGGGCCGGGCACGATGGCCGGCACCATGAGCAGGTCCGCGATGACGCCGTTGGTGGCCCACAGCTTCACGCCGCTCAGCGTGTACGTGCCCGCTGTCCGGTCGGGCACCGCTGTGGTGTGCATCCGGTACGGGTCGTTGCCGATGTCCGGTTCGGTGAGCGCGAACGCCGAGATCTCACGTGCGCATCGCGGCAGGAACGCCCGCTTCTGCTCCTCGGTGCCGAACAGGGTGACGGGTTGCGGCAGTCCGATGGACTGGTGTGCCGCCAGCAGTTCCCCGAGGGCGGAGTGGACGGTGGTGACGATCATCAGCGCCCGGAGGTAGCACAGGCCGGACAGGCCGAGCCCGCCGTACCTCCGCGGAATCTTGATGCAGAAGGCGCCGAGGTCCTTCAGCCCTTCGATCACGTCGTCCGGGATGCGGTCGTCCCGTTCGATGAGTTCGCCGTCGATGTTCTTCTCGCAGAACTCCCGCAGGGAGGCGAGGAATCGCGTCTCCTCCTCGCCGAGAAGCCTCGGGTCACCGGCGGGCAGGGTGAGCAGGTCGGTGCGGAGCCGTCCGAGGAACAGCTCCGCACCGAAGCCCGGCGCCGTCACCGACTCGCCGCGGGTACGGCTTCGATGATGGACAGCGGTCCGGCGGCGCCGAGCCGGACGGACCGCACGGTGAAGCCCGTCGTGTCGAGCATGGCGCGGAACTCGCTCTCGGTCCGCTCCTGTCCGCCGGTGTTGACGAGCATGTTGAGGTCGGTGAAGAACATGATCGGCTGCTGAGTCGACGCGGTCTCGGGAAGGACGGAGCCCACGATCAGCAGGGTGGCCGAGTCGGGCATCTGCGACCGGCAGGAGCGCAGCAGCGCCAGGGAGTCCTCGTCGCTCCAGTCCTGGAAGACGCTCTTGATGATGTAGAGGTCGCCGTCCGAGGGGATGTCCTGGAAGAAGTCGCCGGCCCGTGCCTCGCAGCGGTCCGAGATGCCTGCCTTCTCCAGGACCTCGGGCGCCTCGGCCACACCGGCGGCGCTGTCGAACACGATTCCCTTCAGGTGGGGGTGGTGGGGAAGAATGGCCGACAGGAGCGTGCCGTCGCCGCCGCCGAGGTCCACCACCTTCCTGGCGTGCGAGAAGTCGTAGCCGGCGGCGAGCTGGGCGGCCGCGATCCTGGACTCCTCGCTCATCGCCTCGTTGAACAGCCGGTTGGCCTCGCCCTGGTCGGCCACGTAGCTGTAGAAGTCCTTCCCGTACACGTGGTCGAACGCGCGCTCCCCGGTGGTGACCGAGTGGCCGAGGCCCTGCCAGGCGCGGAGCAGGATGGGGTGGCAGAACATACGGGAGAAGGCGCGCAGGGAGTCGGGGGAGTCGGAACGCAGCTGGGCGCCGACGTCGGTCAGCGCGAAGCGGCCCGGCTCGGGTTCCGTGACGAGTCCGACGGCCGTCAGCGTGCGCAGCAGGCGCCGCAGCGACGGCTCGTGGGTGCCGCTCTCCGCGGCCATCTCGTCGCTGCCCCGCACCTCGTCCTTCATCAGGTCGGCTATCCCCAGGTCGGCCGCGACACCGATCGAGTGGGCGGTCATGTATCCGCCGATCCGCTCGATCAGCGCGGCGCGCAGGCGCATCTTCTCGGTGGGGTTGTTCGCAGCTGCAGTCATCGGGATTCGTCCTCCGTGGTCGATCGTCAAAGGGACCGGGGCCGGTCCGGGATCACAGATGTTCGAAGGTGCCGGGTGTTCAGGAGGGCAGGGCCGGGTCGGTGAGCCGATGGCGGACCCAGACGTTGGGCTCGATGTAGACGGCGTGGTCGTTGTCGACGTCCACCACGACCGGGGCCAGGGCGCCGGCCACTTCGACGGGTCCGCTGGTGTCGAACGGCAGCCCGGTCCAGCCGCGCCACTGCGCCAGGCTGCCGGAGATCGTCATCGACACCGGGCAGACCTTGAGCACCTGACCGCCGGCGCGCACGTGCACGCGCAGCCAGGGGTCTTCGGGGAGCCCGTCCGGGCGTGTGCGCCGCGCGTACTCGTCCATGGAAAGCTGCGGACGGCTGTGCTTGAGACTCGGCCGCACCGGCGCCACCATGTCGCCGTGGCCCGTCCGCCGCCCGTGGTCCTTGAGAGCGTCCAGTGCGCGCCGGGACAGGTTCTGCGCCTTGCGGTCGGGCACCACGGCGATCTCCATGGCGCACAGGGTGTTGAGTTCACGGCCCGAGTAGGTGTCGGTCATGCACTGGCGCAGCGCCTCGTCCCAGCCGGTGTCGGGCAGTGTGTCCGGGTCGCCGTCCCAGGCGAGGGGCACACTGGCCGCGCGGGCGACGACGGTGTCGTCGTCGTCGAACACCACGAGCTGGTGTTGTGCGTGCCGCTCGAACACCCAGTGGACCAGCGTCGGTTCGGGCCGGATGTACGCCGGCCAGGACGACTCCATCGTCAGCATCGCCGGCTCCAGGTCGGGCCGTTCGGCGAGACTGGCGACGTGCAGTTCGGTGCCGACAGCGCTGGTGGACATGGCGGGTCTCCTGACGTGTGTGGCGGAGGTCGTCTTCGGACGGTGTCGGTCGTCTTGGGGCGGCTTGGGTCGGCTTCAGTCGGCAAGCCGGCGAGCGGGCCGTGTACCGGTCGGAAGTGCCCTGCCCCGGTGGCGCGTTCGGAGCAGTTCGAGATACCGCGCCCGGGAGACGGGGCGCGCCCCGAGCAGCCTGGCGTGGTCGCCGTCGTGCTGTACGTCGACGGCGACGCCGCCGGCCTCGGCGAAGCGCCGCGTGAGCTCGGCGACGGCGACCTTGCCCGCCCCGCTGCGCAGGGTGAACTGCGAGTCGGCGCTGAAGACCGCGCCGATCCGCACACCGAACGTGCCTCCGACGAGTTCGCCGTCGTCCCACACCTCCACGCTGTGGGCGTAGCCGCACTCGTGCAGACGGCACAGGCCGGCGAGCAGTTCGTCGGTCAGCCAGCGTTCGGAACGGCCCTCACGGCACAGGGTGGCGACGCGCTCGAAGCAGACGTCGACGGTGGTCGTCCAGTCGGTGCCGCGCAGTTGGCGGCGCAGACTGCGCTGGATGCGGGCCTGGTCCACGAGGATGAGCGGCCGCGGGTCCGGTGAGCACCAGGCGACCGCGTACGGCTCCTCCGAGCCGGCGAGCAGTTTCACCCGCCCGGCCGCCACCTCGGACTCGTAGCTCATCTCGTTGAGGAGCCGGTGCTCGACGGTGTCGGCGGGAAAGGGGTACAACCCCTGCCGATAGGCGCTGAGCAGACTGTAGGGCCGCAGATCGTCTCCGAAGGCGACCGGTCCTTCGACGGGCGAGGCCGTCAGATCCAGTGACTCCCAGGCCGACTTGGGCCGCGGCAGGCCGGCGATCAGCATGCCCGCCTCACAGGAAGTCGATGTCGGTCAGATACCGGATGTAGCGGTCGAGCATCTCGTCGTCCACGGGAGGGATCCGGATGCCGCTGTCCCGCAGGGCCTCGTCCACGTTGTCCCGGGTGAAGACGGGGAACGTCGTCTCGAGATACATCTCCGCCACGCTCATCACGCCGGTCGAGCACCGGTCGATGAAGAGGGGGGCGAACGGAGTCATCGGGTGATCGGGCTGCTCCACCGCGATCTTGACCACCTGGTCGAGCCACTCGCTCCAGGGCACGTCGCGGATGGTGTGGCCGTGCGCCCGCAGCCGGTCGGTGAGTACGGCGACGTTGACCTTGCCCGGGTTGGTGAGGTGGTAGACCTCGCCCGCCGGGAGCTGCTTCGCGGCGATGTGGGCCACCGCCGCCGCGAAGCAGTCCACCGGCGTGTAGTCCAGCGGCAGTTCGGCGACGGGCGAGGTGCCGGTGTCCACGATGAACCGCTTCATCGCGCACATCTCCGTCGCGGTGTTCCACGCACCGGTCTCGCGGTCGCCCGAGATGTCGGCGGCCCGGTAGACGGCGACCGGGAGCCCTTCCTTCGCGGCGTTCTGCAGCAGCGCCTCGGCGACCCACTTGCTCTCGACGTAGCCGACGGACAGGTGATCGACGTGGGCGGCCGGGGTGCGCTCGGTGACGTGCCGGACTCCCGCGGTCCCGAAGCCGGAGACCACCGCCATGGTGGAGGTGTAGTGCACGGGGGCGTTGCGGTACCGGGCGGCCAGGCGGATGATCTCGCGGGTGCCTTCGACGTTGGCGGCGCGCATGTGCGTGTAGGGGTAGATGAAGTTGACGAGCCCGCCGGGGTGGTGGACGACGTCGACGAGGCGGGCGAGCCGGTCGAACTCCTCCTCCGGCAGGCCCAGTCGCGGTTCGGCCAGGTCGCCCGGCACGGCGGCGATTCGCCCCGCGGTGCGGTACGCGGCCAGGTCGTCGCCGAAGTAGTGCCGCGCGTTCGCCTGGACGCGGTCCATCGCGTGGCTCTCGTCACCGGCCCGTACGAGGCAGTGGACGGTCGCCCCGGTGGTGGCCAGCAGTTCGCGCAGCAGGTAGATCCCGAGGAATCCGGTGGCGCCGGTGAGGAAGATGTGGGCCGGCTGCTGCCAGGAGGCGGGTTCGGCCGGGACGCGCCGTACCGGCACGTCCAGCACGGTCTCGGCGGCGAAGTCCACCGCCTTGGCGTCGTCGGAGAAGGTCCCGGCCCTGGCCGATTCGACCGCGCCCGCGAAGCCGTGGAGCGTCGCGTCGTCGAGCAGCAGCCGGATCAGCGGACGCACCTGGGTGATCATGATGCCGAGGGACGCCCGGACCTTGGCGAGGAGCTGGGCCGCCAGGACCGAGTTTCCGCCCAGCTCGAAGAAGTTGTCGTCCGGCCCGACGTGGTCGAGGTCGAGCACCTGTCGCCAGATCCCGGCGACGGCACGCTCGACCAGCCCGGCGGGCTGCTCCGTGGCACTCGCCGTTGCCGGCCCCGGCGTAGGTCCGTGTTCGAGCTCGGGCTGGGGCTCGGGCAGGGCCGCCACGTCGACCTTGCCGTTGGTCTTCACCGGCATGTCGGTGATGCGGACGAACGCCGACGGGACCATGTAGCCGGGCAGCCGATCCGCGGTGTAGGCGCGCAGGGCCCGTGAGTCGAGGGAGTCGCCCGCAGTCGTGACGTAGTACGCGGCGATCTCGGTCTCACCCCGGCGGTGGTACGTGGTGACCACGGCGTCCGCGACCAGTGGGTGCGACGTGAGCGTCGCTTCGATCTCGCCCGGCTCGACGCGGAAGCCCCGTACCTTGATCTGCCGGTCGGCGCGCCCCACGATCTCGAGGTTCCCGTCACTCGTCCAGCCGCCGAGGTCTCCGGTCCGGTACATCCGCGTCCCGGCCCGCTCCGCGTGGGGATCCGGCAGGAACCGGGCGCGCGTCGCACTCTCGCTCATGTAGCCGCGGGCGACGCCGCGCCCGGAGACGTAGATCTCGCCGTGCTCCCCCGGCTGGACCGGGCGCATGTCCTCGTCCAGGACATGGACGTGGGTGCCCGGCAGCGGCCGGCCGACCGGGGCGGGCCCAAGCTCGGGAAGCGCCTGGGGTGTTATCTCCATCGTGCAGGAGGTGATCGTCGTCTCGGTCAGTCCGTACGCGTTCACCAGCCGGGACTGCGGCATCAGGCGCAGCGCGGTACGGCAGTCCTCCGCATGGACCGCACTGCCGCCCACAATCGTCAGCCGGACCGGGAGTTCCGTCGGCGCGGCGGCGAGCTCGGACAGGAACGCACGCCAGTACGAAGGGGTGAGGTCCATGACGCTGACACGGCGCTCGACCAGCTCGCCGGAGAGTTCGCTGGGTGCCCAGAGGCGGTCGGGGAGGACGAGCGTCGCTCCGTTCAGCAGCGTGACGAGGATCTGCTCGATGGAGGTGTCGAAGGTGATGGCCGCGAACTGCAGCACGCGGTCTTCGGGGCGGATTCCGTAGCGCTCGTTGATCTCGTCGAAGAGGTAGGCGAGCGATGCGTGCTCTACCCTCACGCCCTTCGGAGTGCCGGTCGAGCCGGACGTGTAGATGACGTAGGCGCAGTCCGTCCCGTCGACCGCCACGTCCAAGGGGCCCGTCGGTTCCTGCGAGGACGGTCCTTCGTCCGCCCCGGGAACCGGCACGGACAGGCCCTGTCTTGGGGAGCGGTCCGGTGTGCCCGGGCCGGTGAGTACGGCGGCACAGCCCGTCTCCTCGAGGAACGCTGCCACACGGTGGTCGGGCAGGCTCGGATCGACCGGCAGGTAGGTCGCCCCCGCCTTGAACACGGCGAGCATGGACACGATCAGTTCGATCGACCGCTCCATGTGGACCATGACGACCGAGCCGCGGCCGATGTCTTCGGCTTGCAGGCGGTGGGCCAACCGGTTGGCACGTTCGTCGAGTTCGGCGTAGGTGATCCGCAGCTCACCGTGCTCCACTGCGATCGCCTCCGGCTGCGCGGCAGCGCGGAGCGCGAAACGCTCGTGGACTAACGTTTTGCCGTCGTTTCCCATTGGTCCCCTCGGTTCAGTGGCGCGGGCACATCTGGTCAAGCGTCAGCAGCCCAACGGGCGTGGCTGTCTACTCAGCTCTTGCGGGTACGCAGCTCTTTTCGATACGCAGCGCTTTTCGGTACGCGCCTCTTTTCGGTACGCGTCTCTCACCGATACGACATCGCGAATTCCGGGCAAACGGAACCTCGATCCAACAGCCTTGCACTTCAGAAAGGCGTTCTGCCACTCACGTTCCGGTAGACAAATGAAGGGCGGTCCGGCGGCTCCCGGACTTACTCGGCGGTCCTTTACCCGTCAGAGAGAACCCCATCCGGCCGGAACTTGTCAACCAGCCCGTAGTCTTCAGATTCCGGTGCGTGACGGTCGCCACGTAAATCGATGTTTGACCTGATGGGAGGGTACCCATTGATGGGATGTGAGCACATTTCCGAATGGCGAAGCCAGGCTCCGGCGGAGCCTGCGCCGATTGACAAATGGAATTTCCATGGCAACCGCGAAAGACCAGAAAGAGCGTCGCCGTCAGGGTAGGCCGAACGGAAGCGTCATCCCGTCCAGCGCGTAGACACTTTGTCAAATGAAGTGCCGGCCCCACGGGCAGAACGTGTCATAAATGCTCGCCGAAACGAAAGGCCGCTCATACGGAACACCGAAATGTCGCCCTTGCCGGGCAGGTCCCGAACGCGAGGGCCCCGTTGGCGGCAGCGAGCAGCGGTGCGATGTCAGTGGTGGGTGACAGCATCGGACGTATGACGGACACCACGGCATTCGACTGGCGGTCCTTCCTGCTCAAGTGGAGCGCGGAGTGGGCCGATTCACTGACGGAGGGCGAGACGCGGAGCGAGGACGACGAGGCCGCGCGCCGGGCGCGCCGGCTGGGGTTCCCGCCCGCGTCCGAGGAGCGCATCTCAGCCATGGAGAAGCGCCTCGGCCGGCGGATGCCCCCGTCGTACCGGGAGTTCCTCGCGGTCAGCGACGGCTGGCGGCACGCGGGCGGTTTCGTCTGGCTGCTGGCGGGAACCGAGGCCGCGCACTGGCACAACGACGAGTCAGGACTCGCGGAGATGTTCGAGGAGGACCTGGACGAGGACGCCGGGCCCGAGGAGCAGCGGGACGTGGACATCTGGCGGCGCGGACTGCAGCTCGACGTCGAATCCGACGCCACCTACGTCGTCATGGACCCCGAGGACGTGGACGAGGACGGTGAGTGGCCGGTGTACACGTGGGCGGGCTGGCGGGCCGCGCCGCCCGAACGGCACGCGAGCTTCCTTGAGTTCATGCGGGACATGCACCGGGAGTTCCACTCCCTGCAGGCGCACCGGAGCGACGGCGAGCCGGCGTTCGTCAACGACACGACGCGAGAGCTGGACGCCCTGGTGGAGGAGGCCCGGCTGCAGGCGCTGTCCGGCTGCTGGGAGCGGGCCCGGAAGGCGCTGGACGAGGCCAAGGGGTACGGCAGACCGCGGGCAGCCGGGCTGGGCGACCAGATTCGCCGCCTGCTCGGACAGACGTACATGGTGTACTACGACGGCCTGGTGACGGACCCGCTGTACGCGCCCGAGCTGCTGCCACCGCTGGTCGCCGAGCACGCGGCGCATGCGTACCGGGACGACTCCACGCTGAGGTTCCATGTGCGGGGCGCCGACGAGGACCTGCTGTCACTGGCCTACGGGACGCTGGATCAGGTGCGGAACGGCACCTACCGGTACACGGCGGCCGGACCGTTCGGGGAGGCGGTCGAGCGGGCGCGGGAGCTGGCGCGGTGGGGAGACACCGACGGGGCGTGGCGGACGCTGAGGAACGCGCTGCCGCTGTGGGAGCCGCTGGGACCGGACCACTTGGCGCCGCTGGGGTGGGTGGCGGACCCGGTGCTCGGGCCGCTGCTGACTCCGGAGCGGGGCCGGGAGCTGCTGTCCACTCCAAGGGGCGGGCCGGTTCTTCGGTGACCCGGAGGGCGGCGCCGGGGCGGAACGGTCGCTGCTGGAGGCGGTGGCCGGGGAGTTCGGTGCCCAGCTGCAACGTCACGCGATGGTGAACGGCCGGCTGCACACGTTCACCACCCGTTCCTGGACGCGGCCGCCGAGGGATGGCGAGACGTACGCGACGATCCGCATACACCGATGAACCGCGACTGCGCCTATGAGCCGCGACGCCGGGTCCGGGGCTCCGCGCCGGCCGTCAGACCGCAGACAGCGGAAGGCTCACCCGTCGTCCCTGGCCGAACTCTTCGGCCTCGTCGTCACTGACGACCGCAAAGGCCCCGGCAGGAACCCCGGGCAGCGTCGCCACGCGGGACGCCGCCGCCAGCAGGGCCTCCTCACCGGCTCCGGTGAGGAAGAAGACGTAGACGTCCTCGGCCTCCTCTCCGTCGTCGAAGACCTCCACCTCACCCTGGTCTTCAAGATCGGACAGGAGGTCCTCGACCTCTTCGATCCAGGGAAACGGGTGGGAGCCGTCCGGCAGGCCGGGCATCGGCGGCAACGGCACGTGGACCTCGACAACCATGGTGGGCACGAGGCCATGGTCCCATCGGCGTGCCACGCTCCTGGAGTCCGGGGCCGATGAATCTCGCGGTGCCGGCGAGTCTGTATCCCCGACAGGCGATCAACCGCACTGGAGGAGAGCATCATGACCGCCACCTACACGTTCGACGTCTTTTCCAGCCTCGACGGCTTCGGCGCCGCCGGCGGCGACTGGACCGGCTACTGGGGCAAGCAGGGCCCCGAGCTCCTCGACCACCGCCTCGCCCTGTACGGCGACGAGCAGCGCATGGTCTTCGGGGCCACCACGTATCGGATGTTCGCTCGGATGCTGGCCGAGAGCACCGAGGACTCCGACGTGCGTGACCCATGGGTCACGCGGATGCGGAACACGCCGGCCACGGTGGTGTCGACGACCCTCGAAGGCCTCCTCGACTGGCCCGACGCCACCCTCGTGAAGGGCGACGCCGTCGACGTCGTCGCCCGGCTCAAGAAGGAGTCCGACGTACCGCTGCGCTCGCACGGCAGCCTGTCGATGAACCGGGCGCTGATGGCCGGCGGCCTGGTCGACCGCGTCCAGGTGACCCTCTTCCCTGTGATCACAGGCCGGACTGGACTGGACCCGATCTTCAAGGGCGCGGCCGACTTCGACCTCGAACTGATCGAGAGCCGGACGCTCGACGGCCACATCCAAGAGCTCATCTACCGGCCCACCCTGCACACCTGAAGTCATGCCGACGTCGCCGCCGCGCCGGTCTGCACCCTCACCGATACGCTCCGCGACCGCCTGAGCTTCGGGCGCACCGGCCCGCGCCCCTGGCCCGGCTGCCCGGCTGCCTGCCTCCCTGCCTCTCTGCCCGCGCCTGCGCCTGCGCCTGCGCCTGCGCCTGCGCCTGCGCCTGCGCCTGCCAGGAGCGTGCGCGCGACACGCGCGACAATGGAAGAAGAGCGCGTTCAGCGGTGACTGCGGCGGGCCGACGTCAGGCATGCATGGACCGGTTCGGCCCTGTTCGGGTGTACGGCCGCTTGGCGCAGAGCTGAGGGAGGCGGTCGGCATGAGCAACATCGCTCGCCGTATCGGCGACTTTTTCCGCATCAAGGCCAACAATGCCTTGGACCGGGCAGAGGATCCGCGCGAGGTCCTGGACTACTCCTACGGGCAGCAACTGGAGATGTTGCAGAGAGTACGGCGCGGTGTGGCCGATGTGGCAACCAGTCGCAAACGCGTCGAACTCCAGGCGACCCAGTTGCAGCAGTCGACGGGCAAACTGCAGTCACAGGCGCAGCAGGCGCTGGCGGTGGGGCGTGAGGACCTGGCCCGCGAGGCGCTGGCCCGGCGGACGGCGGTGACCTCGGAGCTCACGGATCTGCGGGACCAGCAGGCGTCGCTGCAGGAGCAGGAGGAGAAGCTCACGCTCGCCGCGCAGCGGCTCCAGTCGAAGGTGGACTCGTTCCGTACCCGCAAGGAGACGATCAAGGCCGGCTACACCGCGGCCGAGGCCCAGACCCGCATCTCGGAGGCCGTGACCGGCATCGGCGAGGAGATGGGCGATGTCGGCCTTGCCATGCAGCGTGCCCAGGACAAGACCGAGCAGATGCAGGCCCGCGCCGGCGCCCTGGACGAGCTGGTCGCCTCCGGCGCGCTGGAGGACGCCACCCTGCCGGCCGGCCGCGACGACCTCCAGGCCGAACTCGAGGCCGCGACGGCGGGCCAGGACGTGGAGACCGAGCTGGCCCGCATGAAGGCCGAGCTTCCGGCGTCCGGCGCTCCACCGGCCGTGGAGGGCGGCAAGGGCGGCCGGACTCCTCCGGATCAGGAGGCCGGCTCATGATCATCCGGATTCTGGGGGAGGGTCAGTTCGAGATCGCCGAAGACCGCATCGATGAGCTCAACCGGCTGGACACCGCTGTGCAGTCGGCCGCCGACGCAGACGACGAGCAGGCGTTCGCCGCCGCTCTGCCGGCCCTGCTGGACGCGGTGCGCACCCTCGGCGCGCCGCTGCCGGACGAGATGATCACACCGTCCGACCTGGTGCTGCCCGATGCGGACACCAGCCTGCGGCAGATACAGGAAATGATCTCCGACGAGGGTCTGATCCCGGGGTGAGTGGGACATGCGCAGCCGCTTTGAGCCCGATCGCCAGCTGACCACCCGCATGGTGGTCACGATGTTCCTGCTCGGGCTGCTGTACGTGGCGTTCATCGCCGCGCTGGTCGTGCTGCTCGAGTCGCTGCTTCTGGTGGTCGTCATAGCCGCCGGGCTGCTGGGTGCGCAGTACTGGTTCTCCGACCGGATCGCCCTGTACGCCATGCGCGGCCGCCTCGTCAGCCGCGAGGAGCAGCCACAACTGCACGGAATCCTCGACCGGCTGTGCGCGAGCGCGGACATGCCCAAGCCCCGAGTGGCCGTCTCGGACATGGACCTGCCCAACGCGTTCGCGACCGGCCGCAACGCGGACCACGCCGTCGTCTGCGTCACCACCGGACTGCAGCGTCGTCTGGAGACCGAGGAACTCGAAGGCGTCCTCGCCCATGAGCTGTCCCACGTCGCACACCGTGACGTCGCGGTGATCACCATCGCCTCGTTCCTGGGCGTGATCGCGGGCCTCATCGTCCGCTTCGCCTTCTACTCCCAGCTGTTCGGCGGACGCCAGCGGGACCAGAACACCGCGGCCGTGCTCGCGATCGTCATGGCCGTCTCCGCCCTGGTCTACGCGCTCAGCTTCCTGCTCATCCGGGCGCTGTCCCGCTACCGCGAACTGTCTGCCGACCGGGCCGGGGCCATGCTGACCGGCAAACCGTCCGTCCTCGCCGCGGCGCTGACCAAGATCAGCGGCGACGTCGCCCGGATTCCCACCCGCGACCTGCGCACCGCCCAGGCGTTCAACGCGTTCTTCTTCACCCCCGCGCTGGGGCCCGGCACCGTGGTGGCCAAGCTGTTCTCCACCCATCCCAGCCTTGAACGCCGGCTGGAGGCCCTGGCGGAGATCTCGGGGCAGCTCGGTGAGACGCCATGACGACGCACGACCTCACCGCCGGCCGGTCCGGCCCGGCCCGCCCCGTCCGCCCGATCCGCCGGCCGTGCAGAAGGAGCTGACCGCATGGGTTTCCTCGATGTCCTGTTCGGCCGGAGCAAGCCGGCCAGGCCCGACCTGGACCAGCTCTTCGGCCTGCCCTCGGCGGCGATCACACTCCAGGCCGCCACCGGCTTCGTCCCGACCGGCGCGGGCTCGGTGTGCTTCGCCTCCATCGAGGGCGGGGCGTTCGCCCGAATCCAGCAGGAGGTACGCGCCCTGCTGAACGCGGACTCCGAGCGAGGCGGCACCCAAGTGGAGTTCAGCCGCGACGCCTACGGCTACTCCTGGCTCCTCTCCCGCCGCGGCCCCGATGACCTGCCCGCGCTCGTAAGCGACCTGCACGCGGTGAACACCGCTCTTCAGGACAGCGGCTTCGGACCCCAACTGCTCTGCTCCCTGACCGTCTTCCACGACGCCGAGCAGCGCCCGCTCACCCTCGTCTACCTGTACAAACGCGGCACGTTCTACCCCTTCGCGCCCCTGCCGGGCGAGAAGCGCGACAACGCTCTGGAGCTCCAGGTCAAAGCCGCGGTCCAGGACGACCTCCGCCTCGAACAGGACCTGACCCGCTGGTTCCCGCTCTGGGGCGCCCCGGGTCTATGACCTGCCGGTCCCGGTGTCGGGCCGGGAGCCTCGCAGCCGTCCTCAGCGGTGTCAGAGGCGATCACCAGGCTGCCGCACATGACCAATGATCTCGGATTCACATGCTCGTGTTGCGGCGAGCACCACACCGAGCTGCCGATGGGCTACGCGGCCACGGCTCCCTGTGCCTGGGACCCCGGTTTCGCCGATGCCCCCGACAGCCTGCTCTCCTCGGACCAGTGCGTCATCAAGGCACAGCACTACTTCGTCAAGGGCCTGGTCGAGATACCGGTCATCGGCAGCGCTGACGTGTTCTCCTGGTCCGTCTGGGTCTCTCTGAGCCGGGGCAATTTTGCTCGCGCGGCAGACATATGGAATACCCCGGGGCGCGAATCAGAAGAGCCGTACTTCGGCTGGCTGGCTACAGAGCTCCCCCTCTACTCACCCAGCACCATCAACCTGAAGACCAACGTCCACACCCGGCCCGTCGGACAGCGCCCCTTCGTCGAGCTCGAACCGACCGACCACCCTCTCGCAGTCGAGCAGCGCACCGGCATCACCCTGGACCGAGTCCGCGGGATCGCCGAAGCACTCCTGCACTCCCCCGACAACGAAGCCTGAGCTCCGGCCGACGGGAGGGAGCACGATGAAAACGCTCTGCAGGACGGCTCCGACGCCGTGATCACATCAGCCACGTCGGGATCACCGCACCGGACCAGCGTGCTCCGTCAGCAAGGCCTCACTCCTCAGCGGAACTCGTGAACCACCTGGATCTCGCCGACCATGTGGGCGTTGAAGTCGTCAAGCTCCTCGGCCGGAACCCAGAGCTCGAGGATCGTCTGCCCGCCCGCCTGCTGGACGGGATACCGGTTCAAGAACCGCGACTCGACCTCAAAGCGAGTGACGAAGCCGGCGCCGTCGTGCTTCACGTTCCAGTCCCGCGCGATCCTGATGGCGTACTCCTCGTTGAGGACCGGGTAGAAGATCGGCTGCTCGGGCAGCCGGGGCGGCCAGGCACGCCAGTTCAGCTCCCGGACCAGATCCAGCTCCTTGGGGCCGGTGGGGCGCCACAGGGTCGTCGTTGCCTGCCGGCTGGCCATGTGCATCGCTCTCTGAACGTGGGCCGCTGGTACGGCGGATCGGGAGACCGGACGATACCGGCACCGCGAACGCGGCGGCTACGCAGTTTCCGCACTCGGCCGGCTCCGCGACCAGCAAGCGGTCTTCGTGTCAGCGAACGTGATCGCAGCGCGGGCTAAGCTGCGTTCATGAATACCGGGATGGCATTGCGCCGCGCACGGATTGGTGACCCGGTGCCCCTCTGAGCGCCGGGCGGGCCGGTGCGGGCCCGCTGGTCGGTCGAGGCTCCGGTGCTGTTGCGCGGGCTCCGCCTCCGTCGTGTTGATCACAGGCTCTACACATCAACCACGACAGGAGACTTCATGCCCACCGAGACGCTGCGGATTCCCACCACGGACGGCGAGGCCGACGCCTTCGCCGCCTTCCCCGGCCACGGCGAGCGGCACCCCGGGGTGCTGATGTACGCGGACGGTTTCGGCATCCGGCCCGTGTTGCGGGAGATGGCCCGCGAACTGGCCGGGCACGGGTACTACGTACTCGTCCCCCACCTCTTCTACCGGCACGGCCCGGCACCGCTGATCGACCTTCCCGCGCACATCGGGGAAGAGGCCCGGCCCGCGCTCATGGACCAGGTGATGCCGTTGATCGAGGCGCACACCGCCGACCGCGTACTGCGTGACGCCGACGCCTACCTCAGGTTCCTCACCACCCGGCCCGAGGTCGCCGCCGGGCCGGTCGCGGTGACCGGCTACTGCATCGGCGGGCTCTTCGCGATGCGCACCGCCGCGGCTCATCCCGGCCAGGTGGCTGCCCTCGCCGCGTTCCACGGTCCCGTGGGCGCGGACGGACCCGGCCCCCTCGCCGAGATCACCGCACAGGTGCACTTCGGCCACGCCGAGAGCGACCTGACGCCCGAGGCCCTGGGCGGGCTCAACCGGGCCCTGGACGCCGCAAAGGTCGAGTACACGTCCGAGATCTATCCCGGCACCGTGCACGGCTTCACCATGTCCGACACCGACGCCTTCGACCCCGCCGGACTGCAACGCCACTGGGACCGCCTGCTCCCCCTCCTCGACCGCACGCTGGCCAACGGCTGAGGCTCCGCAGCCGGGTTACCGGCGCGCTCACCGGCGGCGGGACCATCTCGCCGCCGGTGTAAGCCGGTTGCTCGTCGCCGGGGATGGCGGGTATCGCGTGTATCGCGGGCGTACCGAAATCGCATACGCCAGGACAGCGGCCCGCCGTCTCCAATGAGGGGCCCCACCGGTGGTCTCCTGGTCACGGTGCGACTTCCCGCCACACCGTAGAGATTCTCCCGAGCCGGGCCCACCGGATCGCATCGCCCGACTTCACTCAGCCCAGGCGGGATCCATCCCGGACCCACTCAGCGGTCACGCCACCCCGTCGCTCCGCAGGTACGCTCCCGCGCGCGCCGCTGTCGCGGCAGCCTCCGCGGCCCGGTCCGCGGCGGCTTCGTCGAGGGGATCGCCGCTGGTCAACAGGCGGTAGTAAAGGGGGGCGGAGACAGCGCGGATCACCTCGTGGGTGTCGGTGTCCTCGGGCAACTCGCCCCGGTCGACGGCCTGCTGGACGCATGGCGCCCACTCCTTGACGCGGATGTCGTAGAAGTGGTGCAGCGCCTCGGCCGTCCTCGGCTCGCAGGTGGCGGCCGCGATCATCGCCTTGAACAGCGCGCCCTGCCGCGGATCTGCCAAAGTGCGCTGCACAAGCCGGGCGTTGGCCTTCAGGTCGCCGAGCAGCGAGCCGGTCTCGGTACGCGGCAGTGACTGCTCTGCCATGTCCGTCAGCAGGTCGGCCACCAGGCCGGTCACCGTTCCCCAGCGGCGGTAGACGGTCGTCTTGCCCACCTCGGCACGCCGCGCGACGTCGCCGAGGTCCAGGTGGACGAAGCCGCGCTCGGCCAGGCAGTCCCCGGCCGCTTGGAGCACCGCCGCCCGCACCCGCGCCGTACGCCCTCCGGGCCGGACGGTCCCCGGCTCCGCACCGTCCACACCGCCCACACCCTCCGTACCAACCGAACCCATAACGGGACTCCAGTTTCATTAATTGCCGACGCCTGCTACGTTGAAGTCCATACTAACGGAACTCCAGAACCGTTAGACCTGTCGGCTGAGCAATTCAAGGAGTGGCCATGGAATACAAGCGGCTGGGTGCGTCCGGGCTCAAGGTTCCCGCGCTGAGCTTCGGTGCGGGCACCTTCGGCGGCCAGGGACCGCTGTTCGGCGCCTGGGGCACCACCGACGCGCGCGAAGCGCGCCGCCTCGTGGACATCTGCCTGGACGCCGGGGTCACGATGTTCGACACCGCCGACGTCTACTCCGGCGGCGCGTCCGAGGAGGTGCTGGGTGAAGCGATCAAGGGCCGCAGGGACCAGGTGATCGTATCGACCAAGACCAGCCTGCCGATGGGCGACGGCCCGGGCGACGCGGGTTCGTCCAGGTCGCGTCTGATCACCGCGTGCGAGGACGCGCTGCGCCGGCTCGGCACCGACCACATCGACCTGTTCCAGCTGCACGCCTTCGACGCCGGCACCCCCGTCGAGGAAGTCCTGTCCACGCTCGACGATCTCGTCCGAGCGGGAAAGATCCGCTACCTGGGAGTCTCCAACTTCTCCGGCTGGCAGGTGATGAAGTCCCTCGCCGTCGCGGAGCGGTACGGCCACTCCCGTTACGTCGCCCACCAGGTCTACTACTCCCTCGTCAGCCGCGACTACGAATGGGACCTGATGCCCCTCGGCCTCGACCAGGGCGTCGGGGCACTCGTCTGGAGCCCGCTCGGCTGGGGACGGCTCACCGGCAAGATCCGCCGCGACCGGCCGATACCCGCCGGCAGCCGGCTGCACCGGACCGCCGACTACGGCCCGCCGATCGAGGAGGAGCACCTCTACCGCGTGGTCGACGCCCTCGACGAGATCGCGCAGGAGACCGGAAAGGCCGTTCCGCAGATCGCCATCAACTGGCTGCTGCAGCGGCCGACCGTCTCCTCCGTCATCATCGGCGCCCGCAACGAGGAGCAACTCCGCCAGAACCTCGGCGCCGTGGGCTGGACGCTCACGCCCGACCAGATCGCGAGACTCAACGCGGCGAGCAGCAAGGCAGCGCCCTACCCGCACTTCCCCTACCAGCGCCAGGAAGGCTTCGCCCGCCTCGCCCCGCCCGTGGCGGACCTGGTAGCCCCTGCCGCTGCCTGACGTCGGCGCCCCGCACGCCAGTTCCGCCCCCTGGGAACAAGCGGGCCCGCGCGTCCCAGCGGCGTCACCGCGCGGACAATGACGGCTCAGGCGCCTGCCCGCGTCGTCAGCCGTGCGGTGGTCTCCATCAGCCGGACGGTGAACGGGTGTCGCGGAGCGGTGAGGAGCTGCCGCGCCGGTCCCTCCTCGACGAGGTCGCCGGCCTCCAGTACGGCGATGCGGGTGGCCGTCGCGGCCGTGGCCAGGTCGTGCGTGATCAGGACCAGGGACAGATCGCCCCGGTCGCGCACGAGTCCGGCGAGCGTGTCGAGAAGCGCCCGCCGGGTGACCGTGTCGAGGCCGGAGGTGATCTCGTCGCAGATCAGCACTCGCGGCCGGGCCAGCAGGGTGCGGGCCAGCGCGGCGCGCTGGAGTTCGCCGCCGGACAGCCGGCCGGGGCGACGGCGTACGAGGTCTTCGGTCAGGCCGAGGCCGGCGAGCGTGGTCAGCGCCTCGGCGAGGGCGTCCGCCTCGGCCAGACCTCGCAGCCGTACGGCCGTCCGGGCCACCTGGTCCAGGACCGGGCGGTGTTCGTCGAACGCCGCCCTGGCGTCCTGGAAGACGTACTGCACTGCGGCGAGTTGCCGACGTGTGCGGTCTCTCAGACTGCGCGGGAGAGGGACGCCGTCGAGAAGGATCTCCCCGTCGTGGTCTCGGTGCAGGCCGGCCAGGCAGCGGGCCAGGGTGGTCTTCCCGCTGCCCGAGCGGCCGACGACAGCAAGGCATTCGCCGGCGCGAAGGGTGAGTTCGGGCATGTGGAGCACAGCGGTCCGGCCGTGGCGGGCGGTGAGGGGCCCGGCCCGGAGGACCGCGCCGCCCTCGGAGTCCGGCTCGATGCGGGTGGCGGCGGCCTCGGACGCCAGGAGTTCGGCCGTCCAGGGGTGCCGCGGTGCGAGCCACAGGCGCTCGGCCGGCGCGGACTCCACCACCTGCCCGTCCCGCATGACCAGCACTTCGTCGGCGAGTGCGCGTACGACGTCCAGGTCGTGGCTGAGCAGGACGACGGCGATCCCTTCCCGTGCCACGGCGGCCAGTTGGTCGACGATGCTCCGCTTCGTCAGGGCGTCCTGGCCGGTGGTCGGCTCGTCGGCCACCACCACCCTGGCGCCGAGCAGCAGCGCCTGTGCGAGCACGACGCGCTGCTGCTGGCCGCCGGACAGCTGGTGGGGGAAGCGCCGCAGCATGGACGCCGCGTCGGGGAGCTGGGCCAGTGACAGGGCGCGCAGGACCCGCTCGCCGACGGCGGTCCGGCGCTCGCGGCGCGGCAAGTGGCGTACCTGCGTACGGGCGATGTCCCGCAGCAGCGCGCCGACGCGGCGCGCGGGATTGAGGACGGCGCCGGGCTGCTGCGGGACGTATCCGATCAGGCCGTCGGGCACGCGTACGTGACCGGTGACGCGTGCGCCGGCCGGGTATTCGCCGAGCAGGGCGAGGCCGGTGGTCGTCTTACCGCTGCCGGACGCGCCCACGAGGGCGGTGATGGTGCCGGGGAGCACCCGGAGGTTCACCCCGTCGACGATCGCCCGGCCGCCGACGTCCACGCGCAGGTTCTCGATCTCCGCGACCGCGTTCACGGCGTTCACGTCCGTTTCCCCTTCTTCAGCCCGGTCTTCAGTCCGGCGTCGACGAGCAGGTTGGCGCCCATGGTGAGGGCGACGATGAGCAGGGCGGGCACGACCACGGTCCAGGGCTGGACGAACAGACCGGTGCGGTTGCGGTCCACCATCACCGCCCAGTCGGTCGCGTCAGGCTCGACGCCGACGCCGAGGAAGGCGGCGGTGGCGACCAGGTACAGCACGCCGGTCAGCCGTACGCCCGCGTCGGCGGCGAGCGTGCGCGTGAGGGAGCGGCCGACGTAGCCGACGGCCGTGCGCCACCAGGTCTCGCCCTGCATGCGCAGCGCTTCGACCGCCGGGCGTGACGCGGCCTCGGCCGCCGCGGCCCGTACGATGCGGGCGGCGTCGGGGATGTTGACAAGGGCCACCAGCAGGGTGAGGCCGACGGCGCCCGGTGTGAACACGGCGGCGACGAGCAGGATCATCAGCAGCGACGGCACGGCGAGCAGCACGTCGAGGGGCCGCATCAGCAGCTCTTCCAGCCAGGTGCGGCGGGTCAGTGCACTGAGGAGCCCGACGGGGAACGCCACGAGGTAGGCCAGGGCGGTCGCGGCCAGCGCCACGAGCACCACCGAGCGCCCTCCGAGCAGCACTTGGCGCCAGACGTCGCGGCCGACGAAGTCGGTGCCGAGCCAGTGCCCGCCGCCGAGCGTGAACGACGCGGCGCGTGGGCCGGGTTCGCCCGCGAGCAGCGGTCCGAGGAGGGCCAGGGCGAGGGGAACGCCGATGACGACGGCGCCCAGTGCGAACCGGGATCTCACGCGGCCGCCTCCGACCGGGGGGCGAGGCGGCGCGCGACCAGGTCGGCGCCGAGGTTGAGGACGACCGTGGTGACGCCGAAGACGACGGCGAGGCCCTGGACGACGGGTACGTCGCGTTCGGCGACGGCGTTGATCAGGACGGTGCCGAGGCCGGGGATCACGTACAGCGCCTCCACGACGATGACCCCGCACAGCAGCCAGTCGATCGTGCGGGCCAGTTGCTGGGTGGCGGGCGCCATGGCGTTGGGCAGGGCGTGTCCGTACCGGATGCGGACGCCGGGGACGCCGTAGCGGCGGGCGTGTGCCGCGTACGGCGAGGCCAGCGCGTCGATCATGCCGGCGCGGACGAGGCGGGCGAGGGAACACACGGGGCGGGAGAGCAGGACGAGTACGGGGAGCACCAGTGCGGCGGGGTGGGCGAGGAGATCGGTGCCGTATCCGACGGCGGTCGGCGGGAGCCAGCCCAGGCGCAGGGCGAAGACGGTGACCAGCAGCACGCCGAAGGCGAACTCGGGTACGGCGTACACGCCGAGCGTCACCGAGCTGACCAGCCGGTCCACGGGTCCGCCCTCGTGACGGGCGGCGAGCACGCCGAGGCCGACGCCGATCGGGACGAGGAGCGCCACCGTCAGGGCGGCGAGCAGCAGTGTCGGTCCGAAGCCGTCCGTGATGTAGGTGGTGACGGGTCGCCCGGAGGCCAGGGAGGTGCCGAAGTCGCCGTGCGGCAGCCCGGCGGCCCAGTCGGCGAGGCGTTCGTGCGCGGGCCGGTCCAGGTCCATGGCCTCGCGGATGGCGGCGATGCGTGCCGGGTCGGGCTGGTCGCCGGCGAGGGCGACGGCGGCGTCGCCCGGCAGCGCCTCGGTGAGGACGAAGACGAGCAGCACGACGGCTGCCGTCTGCGCCGCACCGAGCAGCAGCCGCCGGGCGACCCAGGAGCGTGGTCCGCTCACCCGAGCCAGACCTTGTCGAAGCGGGCCCAGTCGAGGGAGTTGGCCGGCGCCTTGGTCTCGACGCCCTTGACGTTACGGGCGGTTCCGAGGATCCAGTCGGCGAAGCCCCAGATCAGGAAGCCGCCTTCGGCGTGCAGACGGCGCTGCATACGCTCGTACACGGCGGTGCGGGCGGTCTTGTCCTTGGTGGACTGCGCCTGCTGGTAGAGGGCGTCGAAGTCCTTGTGGTGCCACTTGGTGGCGTTGGTGGTGGAACCGGTGAGCAGGCGCTGGGAGATGTGGGCCTCGATGGGCATGGCGCCGGAGCGGTAGGAGGCGAGGGTCCCGGAGTCGAGGATGTCCTTCCAGTAGCTGTCCTTGCTGCCGGTTTTGACGGTGACGGTGACGCCCGCCTTGGCGGCCTGGTCGCGGAAGATGGTGGCGGCCTCGGTGAATCCGGCGGCGACGGGCGAGGTGTCGAGGGTGACCTTCAGGTTCTCGGCGCCGGCCTGCTTGAGCAGCGCCTTGGCGCGGTCGAGGTCCTGTTCGCGCTGGGGCAGGCTCGCGGCGTAGTACTCGTAGCCCTTGCCGAACAGGTCGTTGCCGATCTCTCCGGCGCCGGACAGGGCGCCGTCGACCAGTTCCTTGCGGTCGGCGATCAGGAAGAAGGCTTCCCGGACCCGCTTGTCGTCGAACGGCGGGCGGTCGGTCTTCATGACGAAGCCCTGCATGGAGCTGCCCGGGAGCCGGACGATCTCGATCTGTCCCTTGCCCTCGTGGGCGCGGGCGGTGGTGGGATTGAGCTCGTGGGCGTACTCGATCTGCCCGCCGAGGAGGGCGTTGACGCGGGCGGACTCCTCGTTGGCGACGACGAACTCCAGCTCGTCCAGGTAGGGGGCGCCGTCCCAGTGGTCGTCGTTGCGCTTGAAGACGGCGGACCTGCCGGGGGCGAAGGAGACGAAGCGGAACGGGCCGCTGCCGACGGGCTTGCTGTCGAAGTCCTGCTCGCCCTCGGGGACGATGTACGCGCCGAACGCGGCGAGCACGTTGGGGAATTCGGCGGTCGGGCGCTTGAGGACGAACTCGACGGTGCGGTCGTCCAGCGTGCGGCTGGCCTTGAGGTCGATGGGTTCGAGGGACGCCTTGGCGCGGAACGCCTTCGCCGGGTCCGCGATGCGCCGGTAGCTGTAGAGGACGTCCTTGGCGGTGACCGGCCTGCCGTCGTGGAAGACGGCTTCGCGCAGTGTGACCTTCCAGCGGTCCAGGCCGACGCCCGGCTCCCACGTCGCGGCGAGCCTCGGCTGCGCGGACAGGTCGGGGCCGTAGTCGGCGAGCTTGTCGAAGAGGGCCTTGGCGCGGGCGACGTCGGCGAACAGGTTGCTCAGGTGCGGGTCGAGCGTCTCGCTCGCGCCGCCGCCGGCGAAAGCGGCGCGCAGGCGGCCGCCGCGCCGGGGCTTGCCGCCGCCCTTGGCCGGGTCGGTGGCCGGTCCGGTGCCGGCGCAGCCGGCCAGGGCGAGGGCGCCGAGGCCGGCGGCGCCTGTGGCGGCGAGGAAGCCCCGGCGGCGCAGACCGGGGAAGCGCGGATCGTTCAAGAGGGCGTCGTTCACGGGGCCTTGGTTCACGGAGACGTCGTTCATGGGGACGTCGTTCATGGCGGTGTTCCTTGCTGCTGTGCGAGCGGATGGACGCGTGGGGGCTCAGGGAAGGACGGGGGTGAGGCGGGCGACCAGGTGGAGCCGGTCCCCGTCGGCGGTCGCGGCGGGCACGTCGCCCTCCCGCCACGGCGGTTCGGTGCGCGGGCCCGGCCCGTCGTACAGGGCCAGCACCTCGAAGCCGTGGGCCGCGAGGACGTGGCGCAGCTCCTGCGGGAAGAGCAGGCGCCACGCCGAGCGCTGCTCGACCGGCGGGGAGCCGTCGTCGGCGGTCCACACCCGCGTGCGGCGCAGCAGTTGGGCCGCCCGGTCCAGGCACAGGGTGGTGGTGGAGCGGTAGGCGGTGCCCTGCCGGGTGAAACCGCCGACGAGCGGGGCATCGAGGAGTTCCGTACGGCCGAGGAAGAAGGCGCCGTTGCGCATCTCGGCGACGAGCAGGCCGCCGGGCGCCAGCGATCGGCGGCAGCATGTCAGGAAGCCGTCGAGCTGGTCGTTGGTGTGGCAGTACAGCAGGGCGCTGTCCAGGCACACCACCGCGTCGAAGGTCCGCTCCCCCAGGTCGAATCCGTGCAGGTCGGCCCGGACGTAGTCGGGGCCGGGGTGCTCGGCGCGGGCGTACGCCAGCATCGCCTCCGACAGGTCCGCGCCGGTGACGCCGCGGCCGGCACGGTGGAGGTAGGCGGCGTCGCGGCCGGTGCCGCAGCCGATGTCCAGGACGCGCGGACCGGGCGGCCCGTACCGGCGCAGGCAGTCCTCGGTCCAGCGCCCGGCGAGCCGTTCCGGGTCGGGGAAGCGGGCCTCGTACAGCGCGGGGTTGTCGGTGAGCAGGTTCGCGGTGGTGGCGGTCATGTGCGGCGCGCTCCTCATGCTGTCGCCGGTACGGTCGCGGGGCGGGCGGGCAGGATCCGGCGGCGGTGCAGCCGGTGGACGCCGGCGGCGGAGGCGAGGCCGAAGGCCAGGCAGCATGCCCACGGCAGCCACGGCGTGTCCGTCCGCTCGCCCGCGTCCATGGCCCAGCCGACGATCGTGTTGCCGACGGCGGCGGCGATGCCGGAGACCACGTAGAACAGGCCGAAGTAGGTGCCGGTGAGTTCGGGCCGGCCGAAGCCCGGGATCAGTTCCATCACGAACGGCTGGGCCATCATCACACCCAGGTAGAGCAGCAGCGCGCCGGCCAGGACGGGCAGCGTGCGGAGCGCCGCGTCCGCGAGGCCGTCGGGGGCCGTGCCGTATCCCGACACCGCCATCGGCGGCACGAAGGACAGCCCCATCAGCGCGAGTCCGGCGCTGATCCAGCGCGCCCTGCTGCCCCGCCTCTTCAGCGCGCGGGTGACACGGAGCTGAAGCCAGAGGTTGGCCAGCGTGCCGATGAGGAAGACGAGCCCGGCCGCGCCGTCCCAGCCGGTGGCCCGCCGGGCCCCGTCGGGAAGCAGCAGGTAGAGCTGGTTCTCCATGGTGAACATGCCGACCATGGCCAGGGCGAAGGCCAGGAAGCCCCGGTTGCCGACCACCTCGCGCCAGTCGGCGACGACGCTGTTCCCGCTCGGCTCGACCCGGCGGGCCGGCAGCACCAGGGCCTGGGCGACGGTGAGCACCGCGAAGATCCCGGCCGCCGTGAGCGCCGAGGCGCGGAAGTCGACCAGCAGCAGGGCGCTGCCGAGCAGCGGCCCGATCAGGGCGCCGGTGGTGGCGAAGACGTTGAACAGGGCGAACGCCTCCGCCTTGCGCTCCCCCGCCTCCAGGGCGAGATAGGCCCGCACGGCCGGGTTGAAGAGCGCCCCGGCCAGGCCGCTCAGCACGGAGGCGGCGAGGAGTACGGGCAGCCCGTCGCCGAGCGCGAACAGCCCGAAGCCGACGGTGCGCAGGGCGCATCCGACGATGATGACGCCGCGTGCCCCCAGCCGGTCCGACGCCGTGCCGCCGATGAGGAACAGGCCCTGCTGGCTGAGGTTGCGCACCCCGAGCACGATGCCGACGACGGCCGCCGACATCCCCAGGTCCTCGCTCAGATGCAGGGCGAGGTACGGGACGAGCAGGTAGAAGCCGGTGTTGACGCCGAGCTGGTTGACCAGGAGGAGGCGTATCGCGAGCGGGAAGCCGCGTATCTCGCGCCATGTGTTCATGGACGCGCCTCCTCGGCGTCGCGCCTGCGTACCCCGAGGCCCGCGTCACGGCTCGCGCGTACGGTGCCGTCGGCGCCGCCGATGCCCGCCCACGGATCGTCGGCGAGCAGCAGATGGCCGTCGAGGTCGACCCAGCGGGCGCGGCCGGCGAGGTGGACGGCGGGGGCGATGCCGAGGGTGCTGGCGGTCAGGCAGCCGAGCATCAGGTCGGTTCCGGTGCCCGCGATCAGTTCGGCGATCCGGAGGGCGGCGCCGACGCCACCGCACTTGGCGAGTTTGACGTTGATGCCCTGGACGCGTCCGGCGAGGCGGCGCGCGTCCTCGTATCCGACGGCGTCCTCGTCTGCGATGACCGGCAGCGGCGAGCGCTCCGCGAGCTTCGCCAGCGCCTCCGGATCGCCGGGGGCCAGGGGCTGTTCGACGGCCTCGACACCCAGCTCCGCGAAGAGCGGCAGCAGTCGCTCGCACTCCTGGACGGTCCACGCGCCGTTGGGGTCCAGCAGCAGCCGGGCGTGCGGCGCCACGGCGCGGACGGCCCGTACCCGGGCCAGGTCCTCGGCCGGGTCCGGGGCGCCGGCCTTGAGCTTGAGGACCGAGAATCCGTCCCGTACGAGGCGCGCCGCCTGCGCCTCGGCCCGTCCCGGTGCGGTGATGCCGATGGTGCGGGCGGTCGCGGCGGAGGGCGGTTCTCCATGGCGGTCCAGAAGTTGGTGCACGGGGACGCCCGCGCGCTTGCCGACGAGGTCGAGCAGCGCGGACTCCACGGCCGCGGTCACGGCCGGCGGGGCGGCGGCGTCCTCCCCGGTGCCGGTCCGCAGGGCTTCCAGGGCGGTCTCGGGGTCGGCGAAACGGGCCAGCCACCGGGCCTGTGCGTCCAGCAGCCGCCCGAGGGTGTCGGCGTCGAGCCCGTAGTACACGCTGGTGACGGCCTCTCCGTGGCCGCGCCGGCCTTCGTGCTCGACGGTCAGCCACACGGCTTCACGGGCCGCCATCGTGGAGCGGGAGATGCGCAGCGGCTCGGTGAGGTCGAGGCGTACGGTGCGCCGGCCGGCCTTCACGGGTTCTCCTCCGGGGTCGTGGCGAGTGGATCGGTGACCGTGCGGCACCGGGCCCAGCCGGTGGCCTCCACGGCCGTGGGGTGCGGGATTTCCATGGGGCGAGTGGCCGCGGTGGCCGGGCCGACGCCGTGGGCGGCGGTGAAGTCGTCGTCGAACACGCTGCCGAGGTAGCGGTGCGGCCCGTCGGGGAAGACCGTGGCGACGACCGCGCCCGGGTGGACGCGGGCGGCCCAGGCGGCGACGAGGGCGACGGCTCCAGTGCTCCAGCCCCCGCTGACGAAGCTGGAGCGGGCGAGCCGCCGGCACGCGTCGGCGGCCTCGGCGGGGCCGACCCAGTGGACCTCGTCGAACGCGTCGTAGGCGACGTTGCGCGGGTGGATGCTGCTGCCCAGGCCGCGCATCAGCCGGGGCCTGGCGGGCTGGCCGAAGATCGTGGAGCCGGTGGCGTCCACGCCGATGAGCCGCAGGCCGGGCCAGTGGCGGCGCAGCGGGCCGACGATCCCGGCACTGTGGCCGCCGGTTCCGACGCTGCACACCAGCACGTCGAGGTGGTCGAGCTGAGTGGCGAGCTCGGCCGCGAGGGAGGCGTAACCGGCTTTGTTGTCGGGGTTGTTGTACTGGTCGGGCCAGTACGCGTCCGGGAGCCGCGTGAGCAGTTCGCGGAGCCGGGCGAGCCGGGCGGCCTGCCAGCCGCCGTCGGCCGCCGGGCGGTCCGCCAGTTCCAGCCGGGCCCCGTAGGCACGCAGCAACTGCCGCATCGCCGGCTCCAGTTCGGCGTCCCCGACCAGCACGATCGGGTGGCCGAGGGCCTGTCCGGCGAAGGCCAGTCCGATGCCGAGCGTGCCGGAGGTGGATTCCACCACGGGTGCTCCGGGCCGCAGTTCGCCGCGCTCCCTCGCGCCCAGCAGCATGGCGACGGCGGCCCGTGCCTTCATACCGCCGACGCCGAGTCCTTCGAGCTTGGCCCAGAAGCCGGGCTGCGGGCACGGCAGGTCGGCCGTGACGCGGGCGAGCGGGGTCCGGCCGAGCAGGCCGAGGAGCTCCCGGTTGCCCGCGGTGCTTCCGGTGCTTCCCGTACTTCCGGAGCTTCCGGAGCTTCCGGAGCTTCCGGAGCTGAGGACGGCCGTGGTCACAGGGCGGCTCCGTAGCGGTGGATGGTCCCCGGGCCGCCGTCCAGCCAGAAGAAGGGATACGGCTCCGCGCACACCGCGCTGACGCCGGAGCCGATCAGGCGGGGCAGGACCGCGCTGCCGGTCTGCGCGAACATCACCAGCGGTGTGCCCCGGCGCTGCGCGTGCCGTCGCAGCGGCTCGAAGGTGCCGTTGCCGAGGGTCATGCCGGAGGCGAGCACCGCGTCGCAGTGCTCCAACTCCGCCAGGGCGTCGGTGCGTACGGGCTCGCCCCATTCGGTCGTACCGCCCTTGAGGTCGCACGGGATGTACGCGAGGCCGCGCGCCCGCAGGGCCTCCAGCAGCGAGTTGACCACGCCCACCACGAGCACGGTCGCTCCGGGCGAGGCGTCGATCAGCTCCACCACGGCCCCGGCCCTCGCCCGGGACTTGTCCAGCGACGTGCCGGCGGGCAGTGGGCAGGGCTGTGCGCCGTGGGCGGGGCTGTGCGGGAGGGCGTGCATCAGGTAGGCGTCGAGGGCGGCGACCCGGACCGGTGGCAGCTCGTGTGCCAGGAGGCGGGCGACGTCCGCGCCGACGCAGTCCTCGACGGCGCCGTCGGGCAGTTGGCCGGGCTCGACCGCGCAGGAGCCCACGGCTTCGGCGAGGCGCAGGCTGAGTACTTCGTTGCGGTAGCCGGAGCCGCGTCCTTCGTGTCGTACGGCCTGACGGGTGGTGAAGGCCACCGCGATCCGCTGGGTGCGCGGTTCGGGGCCGATGCCGCCGGCCAGCACGCGCTCGACGAGGTCGTCGTACGAGGAGGCCAGGGCGGCTGGGCCGGTGAGGGCGGTCATCGGGTCACCACCCGGGGGCTCAGCCGTGCGAGGAGGGCCTCGGCCCGGTCGCGGGCGCCCGCGCCGTGTGCGTCGCCGGCCATGACGTGGCCGAGGTACTCGTTGTTGCTGCCCGCGGCTCTAACAGCCTTGCCGGGGTCGGCGAGCTGGAGTTCCAGCAGGCCGTCCGCCGTACGGACCGTGTCGGCGCCGTCGACGGCCTCCAGGACGCCGTCCTGGTCCGGCACCAGGAAGCCGATCGCGGCACTGGTCAGTCCGGTGGCGCGGCGGCGCAGGTCCGGCTCGCGGCCGAGGGCGACGTCCACGCAGGCGGCGGCGAGGTCGATGCCGGTCACGTGGCGTATGAGCTCGGTGATGCGGTTGCCGGCCGGCCGGGGGTTGACCTCGACCAGGCGTGGCCCGTCCGTCGTCAGTTTGATCTCGGTGTGGGCGACGACCCCGTCCAGCCCGAGCGCCTTGAGCGCCCGGCGCGCGGTCTCCTCGACGGCCCGGGTGTCCGCGGGGTCCAGGGCGGCGGGGAACATGTGGCCGGTCTCGATGAACGCGGGAGCCCCGCCGACGCTCTTGTCGGTGACGCCGACGACGTGCACGGCCCCGCCGTACGACACGGTCTCGACGCTGACCTCGGGCCCGTCGAGGAACTCCTCGAGCAGGACCACGGGGTCGCGGCGCTGGCCGCGGGCGTTGACGGGGAAGGCGGCGAGCGCGCGGTAGGCGTGTGCGAGGGCGGCCTCGTCGTCGACGCGGCGTACGAACATCCCGGCGCACAGGTCGACGGGCTTGAGCACCAGCGGGTAGCCGATGTCGCGCGCCGCGGCGGCGGCCTCGGCCCACTCCGCGCACACGGCGAAGCGCGGTCCCGGCAGGCCGGCCTCGGCCAGCACCCGGCGGGTGGCGTCCTTGCGGCACGCGTTCTCGACCGACTCGGGCGTGGGGCCGGGCAGTTCCAGACGTCCGGCGATCCGGGCGGCCGTCCGGAGGTAGTAGTCGCAGGAGGTGATCACTCCGTCGAAGCGCAGCGCGTCGTGGGCCCGCTCGACGAAGGACAGCAGCGTGTCGGGATCGTTGGTGTCGTCGGTCTCGTTGGTCTCCGCGGTCAGGACATGGCGGGCCGCGAGGAGCGGGTGCGCCGCGCCCTCCGGTGCGGAGCGCAGGTAGTGGTGCAGGTCACGGGTCAGAAGGGTGAACTCGTGACCGGCCTCCCGGACGGCCCGTGGCAGCAGTCTGCTCATGGACCCGACCCAGCTCTCGACCATCAGCAGATGAGCCACGACTTTCCCTTCACACAACGCGGTTGAGGTTTTTTCCGGTCAGGACGGCGGGCGCCGACGTCTGACCGGATGGACCTTAACGAAAATCGTTTTCATTGTCACCTGATGGGCCGCCCGGAACCGCAACGCGTGCGCGGAGCGGCGGCCGCGTCCCCGGTCGGCGGGACCGTGCCGACGGGCGACCGTGCACCGGTCCGGCCGCCGCCGAAGCGGCGGGGACGACCCGGAAGGTGATCACCCGTTTCCTTGAAGCGAACCTGCCATTCACCTTGTGCGCCGGTAGGCGCCGTGGCACGGTTACCCCCGGCTCGACCGGACGGCGGATGTGAACGCACAACCACCCCTCCGCGTACGTGCCTTGACCCTGCCCACGGCCTGACCACCCCTGGCGCGGGAGCCGACCGGAGACCCCGGACGACAGCACCACCGCACGGCCCGAATTGCCCGCAACCCGGACAACGAAAGGTCTGGTTCATCACATGAGATCCCCCGCGCGACGACTTCGCGTGCTCGTCCCCGCCGCCGCACTCGCCGCAGGACTCCTCGCGGCGGCCCCCGCGCACAGCGCGGACCGCCCCGACGTACGACTCGCGCCCGCCGCCACGGCCGTGGCCGACAGCTGGATCGCGGTCCTCGAGAACACCCCCGAGGGGTCCGTCCGGAGCGCCGCGGAACACCTCGCCGACACCTACGACGGCACCGTGACGCACCTGTACCGCTCATCCGTACGCGGCTTCGCGGCGAAGATGACCGCCGCCCAGGCGCACCGCCTCGCCGCCGACCCGCGCGTCGCATACGTCGAGCAGGACGCCCGGGTCCGCGTCAACGCGACGCAGTCGGACGCCACCTGGGGCCTCGACCGCATCGACCAGCGCCAACTGCCGCTCGACGGTTCGTACACGTACAACACCACGGCCTCCGGCGTCCGCGTGTACGTCATAGACACCGGTGTCCGCGTCAGCCACAACGACTTCGGCGGCCGGGCGAGCATCGGCACCGACACGATCGGCGACGGCCAGAACGGCAACGACTGCAACGGCCACGGCACCCACGTCGCCGGAACCGCCGCCGGGTCGGCCTACGGTGTCGCCAAGGCCGCCTCCATCGTCGGCGTGCGTGTCCTCGACTGCAACGGGTCCGGCACCGTCTCGGGCGTCGTCGCCGGCGTGGACTGGGTCACCGCCAACGCCGTCAAGCCCGCCGTGGCCAACATGAGCCTCGGCGGCGGCGCCAACTCCACCCTCGACGCCGCCGTGCAGAACTCCATAGCCTCCGGCGTCAGTTACGCCGTCGCCGCCGGTAACGGCAATCAGGGCGGCAGGGCGCAGGACGCCTGCAAGTACTCGCCCGCCCGCGTCCCCGAGGCCCTCACGGTCGGCGCGACCGACAACACCGACACGAAGTCCTCCTGGTCCAACTACGGCACCTGCCTGGACCTCTTCGCGCCCGGGGTGGGCATCACCTCGGCCTGGAGCACCGGCGACTCGGCCACCAACACCATCAGCGGCACATCGATGGCCTCCCCGCACGTCGCAGGCGCCGCGGCCCTGTATCTGGTCGGCAATCCCACGGCCACCCCGGCACAGGTCGGCGACGCGCTGACGGCCAACTCCACCACCGGCGTGGTCAACAGCGCCGGCAACGGATCCCCCGACCGGCTGCTGTACTCGCTCTTCTGATCCGCCCCGGCACGTGGGCGCGCCCCGGCCTGCCGGGGCGCGCCCACGCGCACGGTCAGGGCGGCGCATCGCCGAACTGCCGGGGCCCCGCCGACACCGGGGCCGCACCCGCACTCTGCCCGCCGCGCATGTGGACGGGCGCCTCCCTCGCAGCGCGATCCACCGCACCCCGTCAACCTCGCGTTCCACGAACGAGTGTGGATCCCACGCCAGTTCACGGCCCCGTACGTTTCAGGCAGACCACCGTCGACGCGTCGCGTGCGAGGATGTCGACCGTGACCACATCGTCTTCCCCACCTGTCGACGAGGGCACGCCTCGCAACGACGGCCTGGGTCCCCGTACCGCTGCCGCGCTCGTATTCGGGTCCTCGGCCGCGGTCCTGGTGGTCGAGATCGTCGCTCTGCGGCTGCTGGCCCCCTACCTCGGCCTCACCCTCGAGACCAGCACCATGGTGATCGGCATCGCCCTCACCGCGATCGCCCTCGGCTCGTGGCTGGGCGGGCGCCTCGCCGACCAGGTCAACCCGCGCCGGCTCGTGGGCCCCTCGCTCGGGGTGTCGGGAACGGTCGTGGCCCTCACCCCTCTCGTGCTGCGCACCAGCGCGGAGTGGGCACCGGCGATGCTCCTGTTGATCGCGTCGCTGACCATCCTCGTGCCGGGGGCGCTGCTCTCCGCGGTGACGCCGATCGTGACCAAGCTGCGTCTCACCAGCCTCGCCGAGACCGGAACGGTCGTCGGCCGGCTGTCGGGCGTCGGCACCGTCGGCGCCATCGTCGGCACGGTACTCACCGGCTTCGTCCTCGTCTCGCGGTTGCCGGTCAGCGGCATCCTGATCGGCCTCGGCGCACTGCTGGTGGCCGGCTCGGCGCTGTTCGAGTGGCGAACGCGCCGGTGGCGCGGCGCCCCCGTCCTCGCACTCGTCGTCGTCGCCGGCGGCCTCGCCACCGTGGTCGCGCCCGGTGGGTGCGACGCGGAGACCAGGTACCACTGCGCACGGGTCGTCGCAGATCCCGAACGCGGCAGCGGCCGCACGCTCGTACTTGACGGCCTGCGGCACTCCTACGTCGACGTCGACGACCCGACCTTCCTGGAGTTCAGGTACGTGCGCGCCATCGCGTCGGTGGTCGACGCCGCCTTTCCCGCAGGTGAGCCGCTCGCCGCCCACCACCTGGGCGGCGGCGGGCTGACCTTTCCCCGTTACCTCGCGGCCACTCGGCCCGGGACCCGCAGCCTGGTGTCCGAGATCGACAGCGGGGTCCTGCGCCTCAACCGCGACCGGCTCGGTCTGGGATCGGCGGCCGGCATCGACGTACGCGCCGAGGACGGCAGGCTCGGCCTGCGGCGACTGGACGCCGGCAGTCGTGACCTCGTCGTCGGCGACGCCTTCGGAGGCGTCAGCGTGCCGTGGCACCTCACCACGGTGGAGGCGATGAGGGACATACGGCGGGTGCTCGACGAGGACGGCCTGTACGTCGCCAACCTCATCGACCACGGCGCTCTGGCCTTCGCACGTGCCGAAGTGGCCACCCTCAGCGAGACCTTCGAGCACGTCGCCCTCGTCGGCGACCCCACCGACCTCGGCCTCGACCCGACCGCCACTCCCGAGGGCGGCAACATGGTGGTACTCGCCTCCAACCGGCCGGTCGACCTCCGCGCGGCCCAGGAAGCGCTGGACGACCGGCAGACCGGCTGGAAGATCGCCACCGGCGAGGACCTCACCTCCTGGATCGGCGACGCCCGACTGCTCACCGACGACTACGCCCCCGTCGACCAGCTCCTCCAGCCCTACAGCCCGCCAAGCAGCCGGTGACAGACACCTCGGGCGCCCCACCCGTGTGGCGGCCTCAACGCTTCTGCACGGTCGGCCGCGGGTACGGCCGAACCCTCCGGCCATGCGCCCGCCGGCAGCTCACAGCCACTCGAGGAAGACCGTGCCGAGGTTCAGGAAGTCATGTGAGACGTGCACGGTCTCCCCGTCGGACGTGAAGGCCCGGGGTTCCTCGCTAGATCACGCTGAAGGGCAACTCCGCCGCTTCGTTCTCCTTTTGGACTTCGCGTTCCGCCGATGCGAACGGACCGATGGACAAGTAGTCCAGAGCCCACCCCGTCGCTGCGGCAACGAGAAGAAAGGCGACCGAGGCGATCAGCGTCCGTTTCCTCTTCCGGGGGGAGGCGGACGGATCCACGCCCAATTGTGCGGCCGTTAACGCCGGATAGCTCTCGTCGGACGTCTCACCGGTGCTCGCTGGGGCACTGCGCCGCCGGGATTCTCCAGGGAAGCCGTTGCCCGGAGTGCTGCCGTCGGCGCTGCCGCCCGTCGGCCTCGAAGCGGTCGTTCCCTGTTGGGAGTTCTCACCTCCGCCCGGCCCCGGCTCCCCGGTGCCGCCTGAAGGTGTCGCTGCCGTCATCTTCCATCCCCCGGTGATCAAGGCACGTCATCACTCAACTGCTCGTGCAGAGCTCCTGTTCGGGAGTCGTGGCCCCACCGGCTCACCCTACTTTGAAGCTCCGTCACGCCACAGATGAGCGAGCGGCACCGCTCAGCCCGTCCATGTCGGTCAGGGCCACGCCGTCCGGGCGCTCGTCCTTGCGCGCCACATACGGAAGGACCCGGATATTCGAAGTCGAGCTCTGGATTTCGTCCTCGCGCACCCGTGACGGCGACCCACAACCCCCCGTTACCCGATCACCTGTCCGCATCCACGCCGAGGAGCCGCATGCATCCCGTACGCCGCCCCGCGCCCGCTCATCCTGCGTTCGGAGAACGCCGCCGCCTCCTCGGCCGCCTCCACTCGCCCTGCCGTCGCCTGCGCGGCCTCCCCCGCGGACGGCGTACGACCGGATACGAGGTACCGCCGTGTTCGTGGCCCGGTCCGGGACCGGTGAACCGCACCATGCCGAGCCGGACGGGCCCGTCGTACCGGACACTGAACCGGCCCACGTCGGGAGGCACTTGGTGAAGAGGTTCTTCGGACCGGTGAAGATGGCCGAGCCGCGGGTCTCCGACGCCGAACGGGAGCTGTTCGGCGGCCCGCTGCGCTACGACATGGGCTGGTCCCAGCACGAGCACGCGAGCCTGGACCTGACCATGATGAGCGCGCTGCGCTCCATGCCCGCGCTCGTCGGAGCCACCCTGCGCCTGGCCTGGCAGGCCGACCGGCGGGCGCTGCTGGCCGTAGTGGTCAGCGAGATCGGCCAGGGCATCGCCGCGGCCGTCGGGCTGCTCGCGGTCAACGCTGTCATGCACGCCCTGCTCGCCGGCACGGGCGACGCCGCCCAGCGGCTGCACGCGCTGCTGCCCGGGCTGCTGGCCGCCGCAGCCGTCGGCGTCGTCAATTCCGCACTGGCCGCGTGGTCGACCTCCCGCGCCGGGCGCCTGGAGCCGAAGGTCGAGCGGATCGCCACCACCCAGTACTTGGCCGCCGCCGCCGGCGTCGAGCTGGAAGCCATCGACGACCCCGACTTCCGCCGGCTGGTCGACATCGCCCAGCACGGCCCCGACTCCGCCCGCCGTATGATCGGCGCCTGCGTCGCCGCGCTCAACGGCCTGATCTCCCTGATCGCCACCGCCGGCGTCCTCGCGGTCCTGCACCCCGTCCTGCTGCCCATGCTGATCCTCATCGCCGCCCCGCGCGGCTGGGGCGCCATGCGGGTGGCCCAGGAACGGTACGTGTCGGTGATGAGCTGGATCGAGCACGTGCGGGCCGGCCGCCTCATCGGCAACCTGCTCACCGAGCGCACCGCCGCCCAGGAGGTCCGCCTCCACGCCGTCGGCGCCTTCCTCCTCAGCCGGTACCGGCGCATGGCGGAGAGCGCCGAAGCCGAACAGGAACGCCTCGCCTCCAGCAAAGCCCTGACCGAATGGGTCGCCTCCGCGCTGTCCGGCCTGGCCATGGCGGCGACCTACGGGTCCATGCTCTGGCTGATCACGGCCGGGCAGATGAGCCTCGCCATCGCCGGCACCGCAGTGATCGCGGTGCGGACCGGGTCCGCGAGCCTGGGCGCGCTGGTGATGAACATCAACCAGCTGCACGAGGAATCCCTCTACGTCCGCGACCACGGCCGCTTCCTCACGCAGGCAGCGCAGCGCGCCATCCCCGCAGGCGGCGCTCCGGTCCCCGAGCACATCCGGGAGGTCGTCCTCGACCAGGTCACCTACCGCTACCCCGACCGTGACACGGCCGCCCTGGACCGGGTGTCGCTCACGCTGCCGATGGGATCGGTCACCGCCGTCGTCGGTGAGAACGGCTCCGGCAAGAGCACACTGATGAAGATCCTTTCCGGTCTGCTGCTGCCACAGACCGGCACCCTGCGCTGGGGAGAGGCGGACATCACCGGCCTCGACCGCTCGCAGGTCTTCGAGCGTGTCTCCCTGCTCACCCAGGACTTCCAGCGCTGGCCCGTGACCGCCGCGATGAACATCCGCCTCGGCCGCCCCGACCACGCCGCCACACCGCAGGACCTGCAGCCATCGGTCGACTACGCCGGCGCCGCCCCCGTCGTCGCCAAACTGCCCGACGGCCTGCAAAGCCTGCTGGCCCGCATGTTCCGTGGAGCCATCGAACTCTCCGGCGGCGAATGGCAGAAAGTGGGCCTGGCCCGCACCCACTGGCGCAGCTCGACCTCGCAGGCCGACAGCATCCTCATCGTCGACGAGCCCACCTCCGCCCTCGACCCCGAAGCCGAGATCGAAGCGTTCGACCGCATCCGCCGACTCGCCGCCCCCGACCGGGCCGTCGTCCTGGTGACCCACCGCATGTCCGGCGTCCGCCACGCCGACCACATCTACGTCCTGCACCACGGACGCCTCGCCGAACACGGCACGCACGCCGAACTCATCGCCGCACACGGGCGGTACGCTGCCATGTTCGACGCCCAGGCCGCCCAGTACGCCCCCACCGCCACCATCCCGAACCCCACCGCACCCACCGTCGCGGATCCCGCATGACCCGACCGACCACAGGGCCCGCCGTGACAACACCCCCGCCACCGACCACGACGGGGCCTGCGCCCCGCGCCACCAGCCGGCCGATGGGGCGGTGCGGCAGGGCTCAGGTGCGGGCTCGGGCGGGGATCCCGAGCATAGAATGAGGGGAATTGCCCGCCTTTGGGATTGTGTCTCGCTGACGCCTGTCCACCACGCCATGGGCGCACGTGTGGGAAGCAGGCGCGGCGGGCGCGTCCCCGCCGTGTGACAGGTCGACCCGTATGGCTTCGCTGGAAGATTCCGCCCGCATGCTGCGCGCGCTGCTGCAGCAGAGTCATCTGGCCCCGTTCGAGGAACTCCCGGGCATGGTGGCCCGCTGCGCGGGCGAGGCCGGCCTGCGCGACGTGCGGATCTTCGTGGTGGACATGCGGGAAGAGGTGCTGCGCGAGGCGACCGGGCGGGGTCGGAACGCCGGGGAAGGGGGGCAGGAACTGCGGATCGACACCACCTTGGCGGGCCGTGTGTTCTGCGCCGTCGAGCCGCTGTCCGCCCCGGCCGACGGGCGGGTGCGGCACTGGCTTCGGGTGACGATCGCGGCGACCATGGAACCCGCCTACGCGACCGCGGGCGACGCCTTCGACTACGCGCTGGCCGGCGACACCGTCCACCTGGCCGTCTTCGACGCCATGGGCCACGACACCTCGGCCGGCCTGACGGCCAACCTGGCCATGGCCACCTGCCGCAACCAGCGGCGCCGGAGCAAGAGCCTCGCCGAGACCCGCGACGCCATCGAAACCATGCTGACCGATCAGTTCGCCCACACCCGCTACGCCACCGCCGTACTGGCCGACCTGGACCTGTCCACGGGCCTGCTCAGCTGGATCAACTGCGGCCACCACCCTCCCATCCTGATCCGGGACGGACGCTGGACCACCCACCTGGAATGCGACCCCACCCATCCGCTCGGCACCGATCTGGACCTGCCGGCCACCGTGTGCCGTGAGCAGCTCGAGCCCGGCGACCGGCTGCTGCTCTACACCGACGGCGTCATCGAAGCCCGCGACGCGAACGGGCGGGAGTTCGGACGCGACCACTTCGTCGACTTCGTCATCCGACACCAGGCCGAAGGCCACGCCGCCCCCGAAACCCTGCGCCGCCTCGTCCACGCCGTCCTGGACCACCACGACGGGCGCCTCACCGACGACGCCACCGTCCTGCTCTGCGAATGGCACGGCCCCGCCGCCCCGACCACGGCGAAGGACTACGCCGACTGAGGATCGCCCCTCGCGTGCGTCGGGGTCGGGGCACGGTGTGCTCCGTGACGGCTCGATCCCGCTGCTCGGTCCCTGCGGCGCCGCGGCGCCGCAGGGACACGGTCAGTCGCTCAGGTCGGGTTTACCGAAGAGGACGGCGTAGCCCGAGGGGAGCTGGCTGATGATCTGGTTGAGCTCGCCGGGGGAAACGGCGTCGGCCAGGGTGCTGAGTACGGCACTGGCGTCCCACTGGGCGGTTTGCGGACGGGCCCCGGTACGTTCTCCCACCCGTCGGCAGAATTCTTCGACGCCGTACGACTCGGCCCCCTGGCCCCCGTCGACCCTGAGAGCGTCCTTCAGCGCACCGGGCAGCTGGGCCGACAGGTCCTTGGCCTCCCCGGGCGTGATGCGGTGCGCCAGGATCTCCAGCACCGCCGTCGTGATCTTGGCGGCTTCCGCCTGATCCGCGTACTCACCGCGCTCACGCACCCGAGCCAGGAATTCGTCCTGCCTCATCGGTCTCTCCTCGGTTCGACAGCGGCGCACCCGACCGATCCGGTTCTTCCCCGGTCAGGTCCCGGGCTTCGTATCCCGTACCCGGGGGCCGAGGTCGTGTGCCGGCCCGGCGCCGGCGCCTCGCAGCGACGCCGTCCACCGGACGCGCCGACCTCGTCACTCCGGGATTCCACCCGGAGGCGGCGGGACCTGGCCGCCCTGCTGAGCACCCTGCCCCGGCTTCGTCCCCTGGCCTGGCTGGGCGGGCTGCCCGGGCTGGAGCGTCTCGCCGGTGAGCTGGCGACGGCCGCCGATTTCGATCTTCCGTCGCTGTGTCTTCTCCGTTTTCGGAATCCGGAGGGTGAGGATGCCGTCGGTGAGGTCGGCATCGATGTTGTCGCTGTCGGCCCCCGCCGGGAGGCTCGTGCGGTAGGAGAACCGCCCGGTCCGGCGGCTGAGCACCTTGCCCCGCTTCTCCTCGCTCAGCTCACCGGTGATCGAGAGCTCGTCGCCCTCCACCTCGATGTCCACGTTCTCAGCCGGAACACCGGGCAGTTCGGCCCGCACCACGTACGCGCCCTCTTCCTCCGCCTCCTCCGCCGTCGGCATCCACACACCCCCGCCGGCGGCTATCGGGGCCGCGGCCTGCTCCAGGAGCTTGCCCATCTCGCTCCACATGTTCTCGAACTCGCCGAAGGGGTCCGTCCAGGCCGGCCGGCGCCGTTCCGGAGCGCCACCTCCGCGTCGTATGGGCAGGGCCATGACTGCCTCCCACCGTGAGATCTGACCTCGTGCCGGGCGGGTAACCGCCGACCTGGCGATCAAACGGCCTTGACGACGGCGGAGCCGCCCACTGCTCCCGCTTCAGCTGTTGCCCGGTGCCCGGCCGGCTCACCGGCGAGCAGAGGAAACTCCGGCGGCTCTCATCGCCGTGCACCTGCTCGAACAGGACGCTGACACCACTCAGCGCCCTGACGCCGACCGGGCCGGCCGCTTGACCCTGCGACCCGGAGCGAGGTGAGCCGCACTGGAAATCCTCCCGTCCCGGCGTACAGAGCACGTACATATTCCGTCCAGCGGGCCCCTTGCAGAATGGCAACGCCCGCCGCCCACGCGGCCCCGCAAGAACGCATTGCCGCAGTACTGGTATGGCAGGCCTTCGTGTTGGAAATCTGATTCGACCAGTGAATCCAAGGGGAAAACACATGCCAGAAGCCGGCGGCTCAAAGGGTTCGACCGTATCCGACGACCCGTTCCTGTCCACCGTGGACAGGGTGTGCGCATGGCTCGGTTCCGCACCTGAGAAGGTCGACGCCCTGTCGGGCAGCGAGCGGAGCCGCGTCCTGGGTGAGGTGGCCGACATCAACACCGCGGCGGCCGGGGGTGACATGGGCGCGCTGTACGCGCAGCAGTATCTGCTCGACCAGATCTACCAGCTGTACACGAAGCTCCCGCGGCAGCAGAGCGCCGAGGGTTCCGTCGTCGTCTACGAGATAGCCCGACTCCTGGAGACCGCCACGGCGGCCGCCCAGGACCGGCTGATCGAGCCGGGCCTGCTCGAGGAGGCACCCACGGAGCCTCGTGAGTACCTGACCTGGCTCAAGAACACCGCTCGCGGCCACCGGGTGTACAAGCACCCCTACTACCACCAGTTCATCCGCAACACGGCCACGCACAGCGACCTGCGGAACTACGTGATGCAGGAGTCGGTCGTCGACGGCCGCTTCGACGACCTGCTCGCCATGCTGCAGGTGGGTACCGCCGGCGCGGCCAAGATGGAGATAGCGGCCAACTTCTGGGACGAGATGGGCAACGGCGACCACGAGCAGGTCCACACCCACCTCTTCAACAAGATCTACGAGGTCTTCGAGATCTCCGAGGACGAGCTCGCCCGCTCGCTCACCGCCACCTCGCTGCTCAACGGCAACCTCGCGGTCATGCTGTGCCGTCACCGCACGATGTACCCGGAGGCCGTCGGCTTCCTCGGCATGACCGAGTGGATGGCGCCGGACCGCTTCGTCCAGGTCGTGCACGCCTGGGAGCGGCTGGGCCTGCCGGAGGTGGGGATCACCTACCACAAGCTGCACATCACCATCGACTCCCAGCACGCGCAGGGCTGGTTCCACAACGTGGTGCTGCCCGCCGCCGAGTCCGCGGACATGCGGCGTGCCATCGCGCGCGGCATCCTGTGGCGGCTCAACTCCTCTGCCGCCTACCTGGACGAGCGCATGCCTTCCGTCGCCGCCTGACGTCCGACGTCCGACGCCCGACGACATCACTCTTTTCTGGAGGAGAGATCATGGCACTTGGCAGCGAACGCTTCGCCATCATCGACCTGCCGGAGGTCTCGGCCGACATCCTGCCGAGCTACGACGACTGCCCGGTCGACGAGTACATGGGCAACGGCACCCGCTTCAAGCGGTTCTCGCAGTACCGCCTGCGCCCGCAGGGCGACGACGCGTGGTCGTTCGAGCGCCTCGCGCACCGCGACTACACGACGTACAAGAAGTTCAACTCGGTCGGCGGCGGCATCCGCCGCGTCTACGAGCCGATCAAGGTGGACTTCACACCGCTGATCGAGCACGGCGTCCGTGAGTTCGGTCTCGACCGGTCGGAGGACTGGCAGATCAACGTCCACCAGAACCGGACCCGCGCCGACGGCGGGAAGCCCGGCCCCCTCACGCCCGAGGGCGTGCACCACGACGGCCACGAGTTCGTGATGATCGCGATACTCAACAAGGTGAACGTCGCCGGCGGCACCACCCGGCTGTGGATCCCCGGCGCCGACGAGCCCTTCTGGAGCGGCACGCTCGAGCCGGGTCAGGCGGTCCTCCTGGACGACCGCGCGCTGGCCCACGACGTCACCGACGTGCTCTCCGCCGATGGCGGTCCCGGCCACCGCGACATCGTGATCGTCGCCTTCTCCCGGTGGGCGGAGAAATGGTACGGCGAGGAGCACGACGCCGCAGCGCTCGCCGAGCAGTGATCCCGGGCGCCGCCCCGGGGTGAGGCACCACGCCTCGGGGCGGCGCCGCGCCCAGCAGCCAAGGGAGATCCTCCGTGATCGACTTCTTCAAATATCAGGCAGCAGGCAACGACTACTTGGTGATCGACCCTCGCAGCACCGACTTCCCCCTGACCCGTGAGGCGATCCGGCTGGTCTGCGACCGGCACCGGGGCATCGGTGCGGACGGCGTCCTGTACGGACCGCTGGAGACGCCCCGCCCCGGTATCCCGGTCACGCTCGATCTGTACAACTCCGACGGGTCCGACTGCGGCAGAAGCGGCAACGGCCTGCGGATGTTCGCGCTCCACCTCGCCGGGCAGGAGGCGGGTGCCTGGGCCGACGGGCGCGAGTTCATCCTCCGTACGGCCGCCGGCGACTGCCCCGTGCGGGTTCTGGACGCCGCCGAGGGCCGTGTGGAGGTCGGCATGGGCCGTCCCAGTTTCGACGCCGCCGATCTGCCCCTGCTCCAGGACGACGGCGTCCCGTACGGCGGCCGGGCGGTGCGCGTGCCGCTGACCGTGGACGGCGACGAGCTGACGGTCACCTGTGTGTACAACGGCAATCCGCACACCGTGGTCCTCGTGGACGCCCCGTCCGCGGACCTCGCCCGGCGGCTCGGCCCGGGGATCGCCCGGCACCCGCGGTTCCCGAACGCCACCAATGTGCAGTTCATCCGGATGGTGGACCGGTCCGTGATGGAACTGGAGGTCTTCGAGCGTGCCGCCGGATATGTGACGGCGTCCGGCAGCAGCGCCTGCGCCGCGGTGTCGGCGGCCCGCGAACTGGGGCTGTGCGACGGCCGGGTGGAGGTACGGATGCCGGGCGGCAGTCTGGAGATCACGGTCGCCGAGGACGGCGCGGTCACGATGACCGGCGACGCCGAGCAGGTCGCGGCCGGTTCCTTCGCCCCCGCCCTGCGCGCACGGCTCGACCGGACCGCGACCGCGACAGCGACCGCGTCGGCGAGGGCCGTACGGTGACTCTCTCCTCGTACGCGCGGGAGTCGCGCGACTATCCGGTCCAGCGGTGGGTCTTCGAGGACGCCGTGGGCCGCTTCGACATCGACCTCGGGGACAGCAACATGGTCCCCCGACGTCTCGACGCGCTCAACGTGCCGTCCGGGCTCGAACTGGACTACGGCCACGACCGGGGCCTCGACACCCTGCGTGCCGCGGTCGCCGGGCTCTACGGGGGCTCGGCCGAATCGGTGCTCGTCACCGTGGGCGCGCAACAGGCGCTCTACCTCGTCTACTCCGCGCTGCTGACCCCCGGGTCCCGGATGATCGCCTTCCGGCCCGGCTGGCAGCAGTCCTGGGACGTGCCGCCCGAGTTCGGCTGCAAGGTCGACCTCGTCGGCTTCCGGCCCGATCTCAGCTTCGACATCGAGGCCGCCGAAGCGGTGGCCGGGCCGGACGTGAAGCTGATCGTCGCCAACAGCCCGTGCAATCCGACCGGTCGGAGCATCGCCGAGAAGGACCTGCGCGGCCTCCTCGCACTGGCGTCGCGCACGGGGGCACATCTGCTGCTCGACGAGGAGTACGCGCTCGACCTCTCGCGCTCCGCCGCCGTCGGCGCCGACCGGGTGATCTCGGTGTCGAGCCTGTCCAAGGTGTACGGCTTCCCGGGGCTGCGGGTCGGCTGGCTCTACGGTCCTCCGGACGTCGTGGAGCTCTGTGCCCGGCGCAAGTTCCTGTCCACCATCTCCAACTCGGTGCTGTGCGAGACGCTGGCCGTCGACGTCCTGGCCCACCGCGAGGACCATCTGCGCGCCTACCGCGAACTCACCGGCCAGGGGCTGGAGCTGGTCCGGGACTTCGCCCGGCGCAACGCGGACGCGGTGACCCTCGTGGAACCCGAGGCCACCCCGTTCGCCTGGCTCTGGCTCACCACCGGCGAGGAGCCGCTGGCGATGTGCCGCAGGGCCCTGGACCTGGGCGTGCTGCTCATGCCCGGCGAGACGCTCGGGGCCACTGACGGCTTCCGGATCTGCTTCGCGCGCTCCGCGGAGACCGTGACCGAGGGGCTGAGCCGCGTGGAGCGGGTACTCAGACCCACGTCGTCCGTGACCGGTCCGGCCAGGCCGGCTCCACCGCTGAACCGCTGATCCGCCGAGGCCCTCCCGGTCGCCCGAACCGAAGGGCCGCACGGGCCGGCCAGGGTCCGGTTCCCGCTTTCCCTCTCCCGTACCGCCCCCGCCCTACCCCGCGATGCCCGCCCTACCCGCTCTGCCCGCTCTGCCCGCTCTGCCCGCTCTGCCCGCTCTGCCCGCTCCCTGCCGCACCGGGGCCCGGGTCGCTCACCCGCGCCCCCTGGGCGACCACCGTGAACAGCCGAACGGAGTTCTGTGACGATGAGCCTGCACACCGCCGAGTCGCGCATCCAACTGTCCTTCGGACAGGAGCAGTTGTGGTTCCTCGATCAGATGAGTCCCGGTGAGACCACCTACAACGTCCCCATCGCCTACCGGCTGCGCGGTGCGCTCGACACGGCCGCCCTGGAGGGCGCGCTCAATCTGCTGCTGAAGCGCCACGAGCAGCTGCGGGTGACCTTCCACGCGGCCGACGGTGTCCCGTACCAGGTCGTCTCGCCGGCCGAGGACCGGCCGCTGCCACTGCGGGACCTGTCCGGGCTGGCGCCCGACGAGGCGGAGAGCGAGCTGCGCGAGGCGCTGCAGACCGAGGCGGACACGCCGTTCGACCTGGCCGCCGGACCGATCTCCCGGTTCCAGCTCTTCCGGCTGGCCGACGACCATCATGTGCTCAGCATGAGCTTCCACCACATCGTCACCGACGGCTGGTCCGGCGGTGTGGTCAGCCGTGAGATCTCCCAGGCGTACGGCGAGCTGGCCGCCGGCCAAACGCCCGCGCTGCCGGAGCTGACCATCGGCTACGGCGATCACATCCAGCGGCAGCGCAAGCAGCGGGCCGACGGGGTGTGGGAGGAGGAGCTGAAGTTCTGGGAGGAGCGGCTGGCCGGTCTCGAGGCGCTCGAACTGCCCGCCGACCGGCTGCGGCCGGCCGCGCCCACGCAGAACGGCGAGACCTTCGTGGTCGACTTCCCGGCCGAACTGCTCACGAAGGCCCGGGCCTTGGCGCACGAGCAGGGCGGCTCTCTCTACATGGTGGTCGCCGCGGCACTGAACGTCGTGCTGAGCCGCTACAGCGGGCAGGACGACATCGCCCTCGGGGTGCCCATGCTGGGCCGTACCGACCCCGAACTCGAAGACGTGGTCGGCCTGTTCATCAACATGACGGTGCTGCGCTGCGACCTGTCGGGCGAGGTCACCTTCGCCGAGCTCCTCGAGCGCATCGCCGACGCGAACCTCGATATGTACGACAACCAGGACGTGCCGTTCGACCACGTGGTGGACCGTGTGCAGACGACGCGGGACGCGGGGCGCAATCCGCTGTTCCAGATCGCCTGCCAGCTCCTCGGCGAGGCGGCGACCGGCGACGCCCTGGAGCTGGCCGGGCTGACCTCCGAGTCGATCACGCTGGCCACCTCCCGCTCGCGGTTCGACCTGTCCTTCAGCTTCGTGGAGGGCGCCGAACGGCTGCGTCTGATCGTCGAGTTCGCGACCGACCTGTACGACCGCTGGCGCGTCGAGGCCATGATCGGGCACTTCCAGAACGTGCTCGCCGCCGCCGCCGACGCGCCGGAGACCCCGGTCTCCGCGCTGCCGCTGCTCTCCGAGGCGGAGCGCGCCGAACTCCTCGAGGTGGGCCGCGGCGCCGACTTCGACTACCCGACGGAGCCGGTGCACGCGACGATCGCCCGCATCGCGGAGGAGAACCCCGACCTGGTCGCGGCGGTCTGCCGCGGCAAGGAGATGACGTACGGCGAGCTGATGCGCAGGGCCGGCAAGCTCGCCCGGTACATCCGCTCCCGGGGCGTGCGCCGGGAGAACATCGTCGCCATCGCGATGGACCGCGACCTGGACGCGCTGGTGGCGATCCTCGGTGTCATGGTGTCCGGCGCCGCGTACACGATCATCGACCCTTCGCACCCCAACGCCCGCCTGGACTACATGCTGCGGGACACCGACTGCCCGCTGGTCATCACGCGGGCCGGCTCGGTGGGTGACCTGCCGGAGTCGTGCGGCTGGGCGAGCGTCTCCATCGACACCGACTGGGACGCCATCGAGGCGCAGCCGGACGACGAGACGCTGGAGGAGTGGGCCGAGCCGGACTCGCTGATCTACGTCCTCTACACCTCGGGGTCCACCGGGAGCCCGAAGGGCGTGATGATCGAGCAGCGGGGCCTGCGGATGTTCATCGAGGCGTACCGGCGCAGCTTCGGCGAGTGGACCACCGAGGACCGGCTGCTGCAGCTGCCCGCGCTGACCTTCGACATGTCCCAGGGCGAGATCTTCGCCGGCCTGATCAGCGGTTCGGCGCTCGTGCTCGTGGCGCCGGAGGACGCGTCGTCCCCGGAGGCCCTCGGCTCCCTCATCCGTGACCAGCGGGTGACGTACGCCGGCTTGTCGCCCGCGATCCTGTCGGTGGTGGAGTCGGGACCGTACCCGGATCTGAAGTACATCATGGGTGGCGCGGAGGCACTGCCGGCCGAGCTGGTCAACAAGTGGAACCTGCCGGGGCGCATGTTCGTGAACCTCTACGGCCCCACCGAGGCGTCGGTGGCGACCACCGAGTACCTCTGCGAGCACAAGGAGTGGCTGTCCTCGCCGCCCATCGGCCGGCCCGAGTTCAGCCGTCTGCACTACGTGGTGGACAAGGATTTCAACCTGGTGCCGGTCGGTGTCCCGGGTGAGCTGCTGATCGGCGGCGACGACGGGCTGGCCCGCGGCTACCTCAACCTGCCGGAGCTGACGGAGGAGAAGTTCGTCCCCGATCCGTTCCTGGGCGAGGGCCGGGTCTACCGCACGGGCGACCTGGTGCGCTGGACCCGCGATCTGCAGATCGACTTCATCGGACGGCTCGACAACCAGGTCAAGCTGCGGGGTCTGCGGATCGAGCTCGGCGAGATCGAGTCCGGTCTGCTGACCCACCCGAAGGTCCGGATGGCCCTGGTCCTGCTGCGTGAGGACTTCGGGGAGAAGCAGCTCGTCGCGTACTACACGGTCCTCGGCGACACCTCGCCGACGGTGGCCGAGCTCCGTGAGCACCTGGGCAGCACGATGCCGGAGTACATGGTGCCGACGGGCTGGGTGGAGCTGACGGAGTTCCCGCTGACCCCGGCCCGCAAGATCGATCGGGCCAGGCTCCCCGCCCCGGCATCGGGTTCGGGCGACGGGACGGCCGGCTTCGTCGCCCCGGTGACCGCGACCGAGGAGAAGGTGGCCGAGGTCTTCGGTGTCGTACTGTCCATGACGCAGGTCGGGGCGGACGGCAACTTCTTCGAGCTGGGGGGCAATTCGCTGCAGGCGATGCGCGTGGTGAGCCGGCTCAACAAGCACTTCGGCGTCAAGGTCAACGTCCGTCTTCTGTACGGTGGCGCCACGGTCGCCACGGTCGCCACCGCCATCGACGCGCTGGTGGAGTCCAAGGCGGGCACGCGTGCTTGAGGTCCCACGGGTGGCCATCCCGTTCCCACAGGCCCCGCACGCGCCGCAGGCCCCGCACACCTTCCGCCACGGCGCCGGCTCCGGATCCGGTTCCTCCCCCGACTCGGCGCAGGCCGTGCTGCTGCGCCAGGGAGTGGCGCAGCTGAACCGGACCGACCCCGAACTGGGGCTGCTCCTCGACCGTGAGGTGGAGGAGCAGGCCATGACCCTGGCCATGGTGGCGTCCGCCAGCGTCGCGAACCCGGCCGTCCTGGCCACGGGCGGCGCCGCCCTGTCGAACGTGACGGCCGAGGGCTATCCAGGGGCCCGGTACCACCCCGGCGCCGGGCGGTTCGACGCGGTGGAGCGACTGGCCGTGGAGCGGGCCGAGCACGCGTTCGGGGCGCGGTACGCGAATGTGCAGCCGCACTCCTGTTCCTCGGCCAACCAGGCCGTGCTGGCGGCGCTGCTGCCCCCGGGCGGGGTGCTGCTCGCCCTCGACCTGGACTCCGGCGGCCATCTGACCCACGGGTCCGCCGCCTCGGTGACCGGACACCACTACCGGGCCGTCCACTACGGCCTCGACGAGCAGGGGTTCATCGACTACGACCAGGTGGCCGAACTGGCCCTGGCCCACCGTCCCCAGGTGCTCATCGCGGGAGCCAGCGCCTATCCGCGGACGCTGGACTTCGCCCGGTTCCGCGCGATCGCGGACTCCGTCGGGGCATACCTGGTGGCCGACATCTCGCACATCGCCGGCCTGGTGGCCGCCGGGGAGCACCCCAGCCCCATCGATCTGGCCCACGCCACGACCACCAGCACGTACAAGCAGCTGGGCGGGCCGCGCGGCGGGCTGATCCTCATGGGCTCGGAGTACCGGGCGCCCGGCCCGGACTCCCGCCGGACCCCGCTCGACCGGCTGATGCAGCGCGCGGTCTTCCCGCGGTCCCAGGGAACACCGAGCCCGGCGTCGGTCGCCGCCAAAGCGCACGCGCTCAAGCTGGTGGCGCAGCCGGAGTTCCGGGAGACGATGCGGCTGGTGCGCGACGACGCGGCGGCGCTCTCCGACGCCCTGGCCGGGTACGGCTACCGGGTCCTGACCGGCGGCACCGAGAACCACATGGTGCTGCTGGACATGCTCGACCGCGGCATCACCGGTTTCGTCGCCGAACGCGCCCTGGAGGACTGCGGAATCCTCACGAACCGCAACCGTATTCCCAAGGACACCAAGGCCCCGCTCGTCGCCAGCGGTCTGCGCCTGGGCACCAACGTGCTGGCGCAGCGCGGCATGGGCCCTGCCGAGATGCGGGTCTGCGCCGGTCTGCTGCACGAGGTGCTCATGGGCACCACCGTGCTCGGCGACACGGAGTTCCGCACCGACCCCGAGGTGCGCGACCGGGTGGTGGCCGAGGTGGCCGCCCTGTGCCGCACCCACCCTCTGCCCTTCGGCGCCGGCCTCGGCCCCGCCGAGGGCTCCGACCGCGAGGCAGGAGAGAGGTCTTGAGCCGGAACACGACGCCCGTGACGCCTCCCGCACCGACACCCGCGACGCCTGCCGCACCGACGCCCGTACCGGCGCCGCCCGCGCTGCTGCCGGCGGACCGTCCGCGACGACCCGGAGCCGCTCCGGACCGCGGCGGCTCCGCCCGGCTGCCGCTGGGCCCGTCGGCGCGGACCGCCCCGCCGGAGTTGCTCCTGGCCGGCTTCACCGCGCTGCTCCACCGCTGGACCGGTCAGTCCGAGTTCGGCTTCGTCGTCACGACACCCGCTTCGGGGAGGGTCCGGCTGAGCCGGACCGTCCCCGAAGGGGCGACGCTGGCCGGGCTGGCCCGCGACGCGGGGGCCGGGCGGCAGCCCCTCGACGAGTCAGACGAGTCAGCCGGGCAGGACGAGTTCGAGCTGATGCTGTACGCGCCGGGCGAGAGCGAGGACGGTCCGCCGACCGCGGAGCTGCGGTACGCCCCCGAACTCTTCGACCGGTCCACCGTCCTCCGCCTCCTCGCCTCCTACGTCACGCTCCTGGAGGACGGGCTGACCGACCCGGAGCGACCGGTGGCGGAGCTGCGGCTGCTCCCGCAGGACGAACTCCACCGGATGCTCGTCGAGTGGAACGACACGGCGGCGGAGCTTCCGCACGACGTGTGCCTGCACTCCGCCTTCGAGGCCCGCGCCGCAGAGGCCCCCGACGCCCTCGCTCTGGTGGGCGGCGCCGGGGCCGGAGCCTGGACGTACCGCGCCGTCAACGAGGCGGCGAACCGGCTCGCCCACCACCTGAGGAACCTGGGCGTCGGCCCGGACCGGCGCGTCGGCGTCTGCCTGGACCGGAGCGCCGAGCTGCTGATCGCCGTCCTCGGGGTGCTCAAGGCGGGCGGCGCCTATGTGCCGCTCGACCCCGACTACCCGAGCGAACGCCTCGCCACCATGGTCGCGGGCACGTCCTGCGCGGTGGTGATCAGCCGGCGCGGGCCGGCCGAGAGCCTCCCGCCGCCGGACACCGGCCCGGGCACGCCCGTGGTGCTTCTCGACCGGGACACGGCGGTCCTCGCGGCGCTCCCCGCGCACAACCCCCCGGGCGGGGCCACGCCCGACGATCTCGCGTACATCATCCACACCTCGGGCTCCACCGGTGCCCCCAAGCCGATCGCCCTGCGCCATCGCGGGGTGATGAACAACATCGCGGACCTCAACACCCGCTTCGGCGTGGGCCCCGGTGACCGGGTCCTCGCCCTGTCGTCGCCCAGCTTCGACATGTCGGTGTACGAGTTCCTGGGGCTGACCGCCGCGGGCGGCACGGTGATCCTTCCGGAGCCGGAGCGCGCCAAGGACCCGGAGCACTGGGCCGACCTGCTGGCCGACCACCGGGTCACCGTGTGGAACTCCGCCCCGGCCCTCCTCGACATGGTCGTCGGCCACCTCGAGAGCACCGGCGCGCGACCGCTCGACGATCTGCGGCTCGCCCTGCTCGGCGGCGACTGGATCCCCGTGTCGCTCCCCGACCGGGCCAGGGCGAAGGCCCCCGCCCTGCGCTTCATCGCCCTCGGCGGTGCCACCGAGTCGTCCATCCACTCCACGATCTACGAGGTGACGAAGACCGACACCCGCTGGACGAGCATCCCGTACGGGCGTCCGATGGCCAACCAGCGCACGTACATCCTCGACGAGAGCCGCCGGCCGGTTCCCCCCGGAGTCCCCGGTGAACTCCATCTGGCGGGAATCGGGCTGGCCCGGGACTATCTGGGCCGGCCGGAGCAGACGGCGGAGCGCTTCTTCCAGTGGTCCTGCGGCGAGGTGTCGGACGAGCGCCTCTACCGGACGGGCGACATCGCCCGCTACGGGCCCGACGGCGTCATCGAACTGCTGGGCAGGGCGGACTTCCAGGTCAAGCTGGGCGGTCTGCGGGTCGAGCTCGGCGAGATCGAGGCCGTACTGCGCGCCCACGACACCGTCCGGGAGGCGGTCGTCACCACACACCCCGACGGGTCGGGCGACCGGCGGCTGGTCGCGTACGTCGTCGCCGAGGCGGGCCGGAGCGTGGAGCAGCCGGCGATCGGCGAGCACGCCGCCCGGTCGCTGCCCCGCTTCATGGTGCCGAGCACCGTACTCGTCCTGGACGAGCTGCCCCTGACGCCCAACGGCAAGGTCGACCGCAAGGCCCTCCCGGCCCCGCCCGACGACCTCGCCGAGCCCGGGGCGGGCTACATCCCACCGGCCACGGAGACCGAGAAGACGGTGGCCGGGATCTTCGCGGCCGTGCTCGGCGTCTCGCGGCTCGGGGCGGACAGCGGCTTCCTCGCCGTCGGCGGCAACTCCCTTCAGGCCATGCGCGCCGTCACGCGGCTCAACAAGCACTTCGGGGTCGGGGTGAACGTCCGTCTCCTGTACGGCGGAAGCACCGTCACCAGCATCGCGCAGGTCATCGACGAGCGGCTCGCACAGCCCGCACCCACTCCGAACGGAGCCTCCACACCATGACCGAACCCTCCGCCGGCAGTCTCGTCGCCCTCCGCGCGGAGGGTGACCGGATCCCGCTCCACTGTGTCCATCCGGTCTCCGGTTCGCCGTTCTGCTACTCGGCGATGGCGCACCGACTCCGCGCCGGGCAACCGGTGTTCGGGTTCGAGGCGCCGGGGTTCGACGGTGTCTTGGAGCCCCTCACCTCGATCCGGGCCCTGGCCGAGCTGCACACGGCGTCGCTCCGTGCGGCCCGCCCGCACGGCCCGTACCAGCTGCTCGGCTGGTCGCTCGGCGGCGTCGTCGCCCATGAGATGGCGCGCATGCTCGCCGCAGCGGGAGAGGAGGTGCCGCTGCTCGTCATCGTCGACGCGGCGCTTCCCGGGACGCAGTCGGTGCCGCCCGACGACGAGCTGGCCCGCTACTTCCTGTACGACTTCCTCGGCGTGACCCGCGACCGGGCCCCGGGTGTCGACAAGGCGCTGACCGGCGTGCGTCCGGGGGCGGAACCGGCCGAGGTCTTCGCGGCGGCCGAGCTCCACGGCGCCGTGCCGGAGGAGTTCGACGCGGAGTTCCTGATGGAGCGGTACGCCCTCTTCCGTACGCATGTCGTGGCCATGCGCGAGCACCGTCTCGACGCGGTCCACGACGGGCCCGCGATCCTGATCAAGGCAGAGGACTCGGTGGAGCGGCTGCTCGACTGGAGTCCGTACGTGAGCCGGCTCACCGTCCACACCGCACCGGGCGACCACCACTCCGTGTGGCAGGGCCCGGGTCTCACGGCCATCAGCGCCCTCGTCGACCAGGCCCTGGAAGAGGTGACTCCAGCATGACGGAGCACGGCACGCCCACGGCGTCGGCCCCCGCGGCCGAGGCGGAGGCGCCCCCTCGGTCGCTCTGGCGCGACAGGGACTTCATGGTGTTCTGGACCGGCGAGGCGCTCTCCCTCTACGGCACCCAGATCACCCAGCTCGCGCTCCCGCTGACCGCTGTCCTCGTCTTCGGGGTCGGGGCCGGGGAGCTGGGCATGCTGCGGTTCGCCCAGCTGGTTCCCTTCCTCGGCCTCGCGCTGCTCTTCGGCGTCTGGGTGGACCGGATGCGCAAGCGCCCGGTCATGCTGGGCGCCAACGTGGTGCGGATGGTGCTGATCGGCCTGGTCCCCGTCCTGTACGAGCTGGACCTGCTGACGCTCCCGACGCTGTACACCCTGGCGCTCGGCATCGGGGTGGCGACGGTGCTCTTCGACGTCAGCTGGATGTCGTACGTACCCGTCCTGGTGAAGGACCGGCGCAGTCTGCTGGAGGCCAACACCAAGCTGAACGCCACGCTCTCGTCGGCGGACATCGCCGGGCCCGGGCTCGCCGGCCTGCTGGTGAGCGCGTTCTCCGCGCCGTTCGCCATGGCCGCCAACGCCTTCTCGTACGCCCTGTCGGTACTGTCGCTGATCCTCATCAGGAAGCCCGAACCGGCCCCGGAGCCGCCCGCGGAGAAGCGCCGGCTGCGTGCCGAACTCGCCGAAGGGCTGCGGTGGGTGTTCGGCAACCGGTGGCTGCGGGCGATGGGGCTGGTCGGCTGCTCCTGCAACTTCCTGCTCACCATGGTGCAGACGCTGTTCCTGCTGTACGCGGTGCGCGACAAGGAGCTGTCCGCCGCCGCGGTCGGCTTCGTCATGGGCGCGGCGGCCGTGGGCGGGCTGCTGGGCGCGCTGGTGTCGGGCATGGTGGTGCGCCGGCTGTCGGTGGGCACCGCCTACCGGGTGTCGGTGTCGATCATCTTCCTCGGCCCCCTGCTCGTTCCGGCGGCGGGCGGTCCGCGCTGGCTGCTCGTGGGCCTGTTCGTGGCCTCCTTCTTCCTGGAGTACTTCGGCGCCAGCGTCTCGAACGTCCTCATCGTGAGTCTGCGCCAGACCATCACGCCGCAGCACCTGATGGGACGGATGACGGCCGCGATGCGCATGCTGCTGTACGGCGGCGGTGCGCTGGGCGGACCTGTCGGCGGTCTGCTGGCGGCGGTGGCGGGGCTGCACGGCGCCCTGTGGATCGGTGGTCTGCTCTCCGCCGCGATGCTGATCCCGATCTTCCTGTCCCCGGTCGGCAAGCTGCGCACCATGCCGACCGGACCGGAGGACGCGGCCCTCACCTCGACGTGAGATCCGTCGGCCGTGTGACGTCCTCGCGCTGGCGGAACGCGGCCCTCCGGAGCACCGCGGCCCGGCGCAGCACGAGGGCGTAGCCCTCGCCCCGCTCCTTCTCGGCCCGGTCCTCCTCGGTAGCCCGCTCCGGCGCGCCGACCGGCCGTGTCTCGGCGAGGCGCGAAAGGGCGGCCCGGCGGTTCAGCATCGGCTCGCGCTGCGCGCACTCCGCCGCGTAGATCCCCACGAGGTCGTGGAGGCGGTACTGATGACCGTGGTCCTCCAGGAGGTGGCGGCTGACGAGTGTGTCGAGCAGCCGTCGGGCGGTGTCCCGGTCCGTGTCGGCGAGCGCCGCCGCGAGGGGGACGGTGATCGGCCCGTCCTTGGCCAGGCCCAGGAAGCGGAACATCCGCGCCGCCTCGGCGGACAGCGCCTGGTAAGAGGTCTCGAACGCGTCGCGGACGCTGGCCAGGGCGTCGTCCGCCACGGTGAGGCGGTCGAGCCTGCCGGTCTCCGCCGTGTACTGCTCCACCAGCGTTCCCAGCGGGACACCGGGGTTCGCCGCGATCCCCTCGGCGGTGATGCGCAGGGCGAGCGGCAGCCCGCCGCAGAGCGTCGCCAGTCGCCACGCGGTCTCCGGCTGTCCGACGAGCCGGCCTCCGGACAGGGCGGTGAGCAGGTCCGACGCCTCGTCGACGGAGAGCGGGCGGACGGTGTACGTACGTGCCCCGTCGCGGGCGGCGAGTCCGCCGAAGCGCTGTCGGCTGGTGGCGAAGAGGCATGACGAGCCGCGCGGTATCAGGGGCCGGAGCTGGTCCACGCTCAGGGCGTCGTCGAGCACGACCAGCATCCGTCTGTCGTACAGCATGCTGCGGTAGAGCGTGGCCCGGCCGGCGAGGTCACGCGCGATGCGCGTGCTGTCGGCCCCGAGGCTGGTGAGCAGTTGGAGCAGCGCGTCCGACGCGGTGAGCGGCCTGCCGCGCAGTCCGTTGCCGCAGAGGTCCACATAGAGCTGGCCGTCGGGGAAGCGGCCCGAGAGCCGGTGGGCCAGTTCGAGGACGAGTGCCGATTTGCCGACCCCGGCGGGGCCGTCGACGACGATCACGGGCGTGCTCCGCTGGGCGAACTCGTCGTCGACGAGGACCTCCAGCTGCTTCAGCTCGGCGTCCCGCCCGGTGAACCCGCGGGCCACCGGGGGGAGTTGGGCCGGCACGTGAACGCCGGAACCGAGCGAGCCGAGCCCCTCCCGTGGCCGGGGGGAGAGGCTGCCGCCGGGGAGCCGTAACTCCCGCTGTCCCGCGAGGATCCGCCGGTGGAGGTCCTGCAGCTCGGTCCCCGGCTCGATGCCCAGCTCGCTGCGCAGGAGCTGCCGGGTCTCCGTGTAGACGGCGAGGGCGTGCGCCTGCCGGCCCGCGTGGTAGAGCGCCAGCATCAGCAGCCAGCGGAGCTTCTCGCGCAGCGGCTCCTCCGCCGCGGCGCGGGAGAGGGCGTAGACGGCTTCGGCGTGCCGGCCGGCCTCGATCATGACCGCCGCCCACTCCTCGACCGCGGTCAGCCGCAGGTCGCGCAGGCGGACGCCCTCCATGGCGGCGAAGGGCCCCGGCACTCCGGAGTACGCCTCGCCCCGCCACAGCGCCAGGGCGTCCTCGTACAGCCGTAACGTCGTTTCCGCGCTCCCGCCCTCGCGTGACCTGCGGGCGTGGCCGTGGCGTTCGACGAAGAGCGCGGCGTCCACGTCCGTCGGTTCCAGGCGCAGGCAGTAGCCGCCCGGCTCCGAGGAGAGCACCGTGCTGGCCGCCCGGTTGCCGCGTCCCGGCTCCAGCGCGCGGCGCAACCGGGCCACATAGGTGTGGATGCCGTTGGCCGCCGTCTGCGGTGTGTCGCTGCCCCAGAGGGCGCCGGTGATGGTGTCCGCGCTCACCACCTCGCCAGCCCGGCTGGCCAGCACGCTCAGGACGGCGCGCTGTTTGGGCGAGCCCAACGCGACTTCCTCTCCGTACCGCCAGGCACGGACCGGTCCTAAGAGCTGTATGCGAAGAGGTGCCCCCGTGCAGGTCATGGTCCCGTTCACCCCTCAGGGTCGCGTGCTGTTCATCCGGTTCCCGGTGGTGGCCGTTCTGGCCCCGGGTGCGCGAAGGCGGCGGGTCGCGCCGCGTATCGCGTTGTTCATGAAGAGCGGTGTGTCCGCGGGCGGCGACAGGCGCGGACAGCGGCCGCCCGGTCGCTCGGGACGGCCGCGACGCCCGCGACGGCCGCCGACGCGGGCCGACCTGACCATTGCCGTGATCATGACACGCGCCGGGCCGGAGCATCCCCACCGCGTGCCGGGAGGTGAGTCTCGCAAGGCGTCACTCGAGGCATGGGCCGAATCTAATCCGGACACCATGGCGACACCAGGCCTTCAGGGAACATCGGGCAAACTCCGCAAAGAGTATGTCAATCACGCTTGTACGGAGCGGTCTTCGCCGTCATACGACACGGCGGCGCACCGGCTCCGGGACCGGGTGGCCGACCCTCCCCGGAGTGTTCCGCCGGTGTCGCTTCACGGTGGCCTCGGTGCTGCCGAGCCGGTTCACGACCCGACGGTTGTTCAGCGCCCCGGCGACCGCGGCGAGGGCCTCCCGTTCGCGAGGGCGAGAGGGAGTGCCCGCCACCCCGGACGGCCGTCTCCGGAGCGACCCTGTCCGGCAGGGCGATCACGACCTGGGGATTACATGCCACGGCTCCGGCCGCCGGGCGCGGCGCCGGACCTCCGCCCACCCCCGACTCCACGGAGTCTCCGCAACTGTGCATGAAACAGAGCGAGTTGTGGCACGTCTGTTCACGGACAGCCCATAGATCGCCGGCTTCCCCTCAACATCGTTCGCACCGGGAAGGACCTCTGTGCACGCATCACATCGCAGAGCCGTGGCCACCCTGGCCGCCGCCGCTCTCGCGACCCCGCTCCTGCTGGTCTCCGCCTCCCCCGCCGCCTCTCAACAGGACAGGCCGGGCAAGGACACCGCCGCGCTGTCGAAGGCGCTCGTTCGCGAGGCGTCCGCCGAGGACGCCTACCGGCACCTGAAGAAGTTCCAGGCGATGGCCGACTCGGCCGGCGGTCACCGCGTCGCAGGCTCGCTCGGGCACGACGCCTCGGCGGCCTACGTCTACCAGCAGCTGAAGAAGGCGGGCTACCGCGTCTCGTACCAGAAGTTCGACTTCGTCTACACCCAGACCCTGGCCGAGAAGCTCTCCACCGTCACGCCCGCCCCGCGCGACATCGAGGTCAGAGCCTTCACGTACACCACGTCGACACCGGTCGGCGGGGTCAGGGCCGAGGTGGCGGCCGTCCCCGTCGACGCCGACGGCACCACGGGCTGCGAGGCCGGCGACTACGCCCCGGGCACCTTCACCGGCAGGATCGCGCTGATCAGGCGCGGCGGCTGCGCCTTCGCCGTCAAGCAGGAGCGGGCCGCGGAGGCGGGCGCGATCGGCGCCCTGATCTACAACAACATCGACGCCGGCTACGGCCCGCTCTCTGGCACGCTCGGCGACCCCGCCGCCGCCAGGATACCCACCGGCGGGATCAGCAAGGCCGAGGGCGAGACGCTCGCCGCGGACCTCGCAGGCGGCCCGGCGACGCTCTCCTTCGAGATCCGCCAGCTCCAGGAGAACCGTTCCACCAACAACGTCATCGCCGAGACCAGGCGCGGCAACGCGGCCGACACCGTGATGCTCGGCGCCTCCCTGGACTCGGTGGTCGCGGGCCCGGGCATCAACGACAACGGTTCCGGCTCCGCCGGGCTGCTCGACGTCGCGCTGAAGCTGGCCGCGAAGGAGAAGAACCCCCGCAACAAGGTGCGCTTCGCCTGGTGGTCGGCCGCCGAGAGCGGCCTGGTCGGCTCACACCACTACGTCGCGAACCTCACGCCGCTCGCCAAGCGGGAGATCAGGCTCTATCTGAACTTCGAGTTGATCTCCTCGACCAACGGCGGCATGTTCGTCTACGACGGCGACAATTCGGACGGCGCCAACACCCAGGCCGCCCCGGCGGGCTCGGCCGTACTCGAACAGGACATCACCGCGTTCCTCGGCAAGCAGGGGCTGCCGCACGCCGGCACGCCCTTCGTCGCCCGCTTCGACTACGGCCCGTTCCTCGACGCCGGCATCCCCTCGGGCGGGACGTTCTCCGGCGCGGAGGCGCTCAAGACGCCGGCCGAGGCCGAGAAGTTCGGCGGTACGGCGGGGGTCGCGTTCGACCCGAACTACCACGCGGCCGGCGACACTCTCCGCAACGTGGGAATGACGGTGCTCGACCGCAACATCGACGTCATCGCCAACGCGGTGGGCACGTACGCGCACGACCTCAGCACCCTGAAGCAGCCGGTCGCCGGTGCGCGGACGGCTGCGGACGCGGACGCGGTGTCACCGCCCGGCGGCTCCGGCCCGCGTGACGGGAGCGCCTACGGGGTGACCGAGTAGTCCGGCGCCGGCGCCGGGCCGCGCCCGGTGCCGGCGTCCCGATCGACGGCCCCGGCACCGGGAGGTGCCCCGCCCCGAGGCACCAGGCACCGGGGCCGTGCCCCGCCGGACACCCCGCTCCGGGCGGGCCCACAGCACCGCCGCCCCACCGCGTCGCCCTCACCACGTCGCCCCACCTCGCCCACAGGCGCCCCACCGTCGCCCGACAGAAAGCAGAGGCCATGGCCATCGACGTCACCGCTCTCCGGGCCCACTTCCCCTCCCTCGACCACGGCCTCGCCTTCTTCGACGGGCCGGGCGGTACGCAGACGCCCCGCCCCGTCGCCGACGCGATCACGACGACGCTGACCGGGCCGCTCTCCAACCGGGGGACCGTCAGCCCCTCCGAGCTCAACGCCGAGCAGACCGTCACGGACTTCCGCGCAGCCTACGCCGACTTCCTCAACATGCCCGCGAACGGCATCGTCCACGGGCGCAGCGCCACCCAGCTCACGTACGACTTCTCGCGCACCCTGGCCAAGGGGTGGAAGGCGGGGGACGAGATCGTGCTCAGCCGTCTGGACCACGACACCAACGTCCGCCCCTGGACCCAGGCCGCCGGCCACGCGGGCGCGACGGTCCGCTGGATCGAGATCGACCCGGCGACGGCGGAGATCGATCTGGAGTCGTACGAGCGGGCCCTCTCTCCCCGGACCCGGCTGGTCGCGGTGACGGGAGCCTCGAACGTCCTCGGCACCAAGCCGCCCCTCCGCCGGATCGCCGACCTGGCTCACGAGGCCGGCGCCCTGCTGTACGTGGACGGGGTGCACTACGCGGCGCACCACCTCGTGGACGTGCCCGCGTCGGGTGCGGACCTGTTCGTGTGCTCGCCGTACAAGTTCCTCGGCCCGCACTGCGCGGTCCTCGCCGGTGCGCCGTACCTCCTCGAAACCCTCCGCCCGGACAAGCTGCTGCCGTCCTCCGACGACGTGCCGGAACGCTTCGAGTTCGGAACGCTCCCGTACGAGATACTGGCGGGCGCCCGCGCCGCCGTGGACTTCCTCGCCGCGGTGGACCCGGGCGAGGGGATCACCCGCAGGGAGCGGCTGGCGCACTCCTGGAGCTCCATGCACCGGCACGAACTGGCGCTGCGTACCAGGCTCGAGGAGGGTCTTCGGGCCTTCGGCGACGCCGTCACGCTGCACTCCAGGGCCCAGGACCGGACTCCGACGCTGCTGATGACCCTCGAAGGCCGTGACCCGCGCAAGGCCCAGACCCACCTGGCGGCCCGCGACGTCCTGGCCACCGCCGGCCAGTTCTACGCGCACGAGCCGTTCACCGCGCTGAAGCTGGAGGGACCCGCGCTCCGGGCGGGCCTGGCGCCGTACAACACGGCCGATGACGTGGACCGCCTGCTCGACGGTCTCGCCTCCTTCCTCTGACATGCCCGGTGTGCGGCGGATCCGGGCCCTCGCCACCGGCTGTCTCCCCGACAACGAACGGGCGCGCGACCAGCCGCGGTCTCCGAACCGAAGACGAGCGGTTCATGTTGCTGATGCCGTCCGACGGAGCCCTTCGCCTCGTGAGTCCGGCTTCGCATCTGTCACTGGAAGTCGTACACCGCGAAGTCGGTGACCGGGCGGTACCCGATCCGCTGGTAGAGGCCGTTGCTGGTGGGGTTGGCCAGGTCCGCGAACAGCAGCACCTCCGCCGCACCTGCGGCCGACGCGGCTCGACTCACCTCGACCGTCACGGCGCCCGCGTAACCGCGACCGCGCAGACGGGCGGGGGTGTAGACGGGGGTCACCCGGATCTGGCCGGCGACCATCGGGGTCACACCCGCCATGGAGACCGGGGTGCCGTCCGGGGCCTCCCAGAACGTGACGCGTCCGGTAGCGATGCGTGTGTCGGCCCAGGAGCCGGCATCCGCGGAGGCGGATCCGCCGATGGCTGCGAGGAACTCGCGGTACCAGAGCATGAGTTGCCCGCGATCCTGCTCGTCCGCGACTCGACCCCGGCCCTCCGGGGCCGGCTGTGGTGGCGTGAGCGTGCCGAGGCGGTACAGACGCTTCCGCTCGCGGAGCGTCGGAGTCGCCCCCGTGTGCCGCTGCCAGGCCGCGGCGAAGGCGGTGGCCGTGTCGTGGTCCGCGCTGACGCCGGGGAGAAGCGAACCGAGCCCGGCCAGGCGGTCGGCGAGGGTGTCGGCTTCCTCAGAAGTGAGCGGCGTGAGGTAAATACGGCGCGGCGGGGTCCGGAAGAAGGCCGCACGAACCTCACCCGCCCGCTCCAGCCGACCGAAGACGGGGGCCTCGGCGCCGTACGCGTCCACCCCGCGCATACGCAGTGTCTCGGTCACCGTCAGCGGGACGGTGTGCAGGTCGGGGCGCGAGTGCAGGAAGTCTCCGGCTCGAGAGAGAAAACTGTTGAGGTCTTCGGTGAGGTGCCAGCCATCCGGGCGCATGCCTCATGTTCCCTGGTGCTGTAGGCAGTGCGCCTGCAATTTTTTGCTGAGGTGAGGGGACAGCGGCTGGCGTGCCGCGCTGGAGGCCCGTCGAAGAACTCTGGAGGACCCGTGGCGGGCAGCATCGCGAACACATCTGCCATCAAGCGTCTTCCCCCCGCCGTTGTTCTTCAACGAACTTGGGACGCAGGACACCGGCGGGAGCCGTACGGGATCGATCTCTTCGGCAGCGGGGAGCCCTTCACGTGCCTCAGCCCGACCTCGTCGATCGCAAGACCGGGCCAAAGCGGCAGCATCTGTTCTGCCACCGAGGCCGGCTCGTCGGCAAGGACTACCTCAACCACAACATTCTCCCGGCCCTCCGCCGCAAGTCCGGCGTCCCACAGACCGACTCCCGCGGCGCGCTGACCCGTCACCCCGACCGCGCCACCATCGCCACCCAACTCCTCAACGCACGGGAGCCGCTATCCCTCAACGACCTGCAGCAATGACTCGGCCACAAACACCCGGCCGGCACCCGCTACTACGCGCCAATCGTGCAACGCACCCTCACCGCGGCCTACAAGAAGGCCGGCTACTTCGCCAAGTGCCCCCACCGGCTGGCCTGCGCCAGCTGCCCGTTCTACGTCCCCAAAAACAATTGCCACCCTTGCCCAACGCCTCGCGGACACCCGCACCCCCGCCCGGCCCCAACCCCGAGAGAGCTTGGAACGACCAGCGGCTTCGTCCCACTGACTCAGTTCATGAAGACCGTTCCTGCGCAGACGTCGAGGCGGCACGACAAGCGAGATACCGATCGAAAACCGCCTGAGTGTCAGGAGTGAAGGCCCACTGCCGCAGAGCCCGCCGCAGCTCGAACTCGGTCAGCCACGTGCCAGGCCACCTCTCCCGGATCGGGGACGAGGTCTCCGGAACCACGGCGTCGCACACCCCCAGCCAATGAGGGCTGAGCCCGCCCCGGTTGAGGAACGTGAACCGAAGGCAGACTGATGCCCGCACTCCCAGCTCCTCACTGAGCTCGCGGGCAGCTGCCTGCTCATAGGACTCGCCGACTTCCGCAGCGCCCCCGACCCCGAGCTCGCAGTGCCCTGGGAAACGGGACACCTGCTCGGGCCTGAGCAGCGGAAACGCGGCGATCACATTCGGAAAGACAAAGGCTTCTCAGGGTGGTTTCAGGAAGCGGCGTCGACGAGAGCTTGGAGCAGGCGCTGGGGGTCCTCGGCGAGCCGGTTGCAGACGTAGAGCCACCACTCGGTGCCGAAGACTACGTACTCGCGAGTGGGGTGGCCGTGCTCGGCCATGGCGTTGAGGCGGTCAGGTCCGAGTCCGAGGAGGGTTTCGAATTCCCAGGGAGCGGTCGCGTGACCCTTCCCGCCGAGGTGGTGGTCAATGCGGCGGATCAGGTCCCAGTCATGGGTGGCGAACGAGCACAGGTGACCTGAGTCGGCCAGTTGTTCCGCGTACTTCAGGTAGGCAGTGGCCAGTGCGGGGTCCTCGCGCGAATAGGCGATGGTTCGGGGTTCGATGAAGGCCCCCTTGACCAGACGGATGCGGCCGGGAAGTGCGAGGATTGCCGGCAGGTCTTCGGCTGTGCGGTGCAGTCGCGCTTGGATGGTGATGCCGACGTGGTCGAACTGTTCGCACAGCGCGCGGTGCAGGGCCAGCACGGCGTCGGTGCGGTCCGAGCCCTCGGCCGAGATCACCATTTCCCGGCCGGTCTCGGCGGTGGCCTGTGCGATACGGGAGGCGTTGGCCAGGGCGAGTTCTTCGTTGACGGCGAGACCGATGTGGGAGAGGTCGAGGGAGATCGAACAGCCGTGCGGCAGGAGTCGGGCGGCGTTGAGGAAAACGTCGGTCTCGTCCGTGGCCCGTTGCTGGTCGCGGCAGCTTTCGCCCACGTACTCGATATTCACTCGGTGGCCGTCGGCGAGGATGCGCTGCGCGCGGTCCAGCGCATCGGTCAGGCTTTCGCCGGCCACGAACCGCTGGGCGACCTTGCGGGCCAGGGTGCCCAGGACCGGGTCCTTGGGGACGCGCCACTTCAGCTCCTCGTCGAGCGCGAGCGTCCGCAGGACCTCGGCGGCCTGTGACGAAAGGGCAGTGAAACCGGTGGCGGGAAGCTGCGTGGTCATCGGGCGCCTAGCTGTCGGTGTCGTGCGGGGAACGGCTGCAAGCCTTTCAGGACCAGGCACGCAGCGGGAGTGGCAGAAATGACCAGTAGGCTGAAATTCCAGCCAACCTTGTCGGCCGTGAAGGAGTCCGGGGACTTGATTCGCGATGTCGCTGTCCTGGCCCTGGAAGGCAGTCATGCCTTCGAGCTGGGTGTGTTCTGCGAAGCCTTCGGCATCGACCGAGCGACGACGCGCTGCCCGTCTACGATTTCGCCCCCTGAACTTCCGATTCATCGTCCACCTGTTCACTGGAGCGGGAGGAAATTGAGTCAAAGCAGGTCTCATCACCCGCGAAGCAGGACCGGGCTGGACCGCGGGCACATCAGGCCGACGCCAAGTAGTCGCGGGCGAACACGGTTGAAGTCAGCCGCTGACGTCAGTCTCATATCTCCAGAAACGTCGTCAGGTACACGCGCTCAGCGTCGGTGAGCCGTCGAGGACGCTTGGACTCCAGGTTGTAGGGAACCATCTTCGAAGCTGCCTTCGCGTACAACGCCCGGTCGTCCTTCACCTCGTAGGCAACGTTGAACGACACGGCCCTCACCTCGGTTATCCACACTTCGATGGTGACCGCTTCGGGGCGCCACTCCAGCGGAGCCTTGTACTCGATCTCATGCCTGGCGCTCACGCAGCCCGTCGTGAAGGTGTCCACTCCAGCCTTGGCGGCATGGATGCCGAGCATGTCGCTTCGGGCCTCCTCCAGGTAGGTAAGGAAGACAGCGTTGTTGACGTGTTGATACGCGTCCACGTCCGACCAGCGGATCCGGCAGCGGTATGCGTGACGGTGCGTCATGTTCAAGTCACTCTCCAATGTGGCGGTTGTACGATGCGGACAGCCGCGGGTACCGCACCAAAGAGCAAGACGACCCTCCGGCAACTCCACAACATGCGTAAAGCGGAGGCTTTACTGTTGCTGACGGTTGATCAGGGTGCCATCCATATTGCGGACACCGAGGAACACAAGGGCTGAGCACTTGACCACCGCACGCTTCCGTGTGCGCAACGGTCCTCCCCTCGACAACGGACTCCGCTCCTGCGCTTCTGATGCCTGACTCCACAGGCAAATCGTTGAACGATCCTTCAAGAAGTTGGAGCCTTTATACCACATGGGCGTACGGGAGGTGCCAAGCACCCTTGGGTGTCATGAGGGGCGGCTGGATTTGGTCAAGTCGCCACCTGGCCCTGAGAGTTCCTTGGTCCATCCCAGCCAGGTCGCTGCGATGCTCCCGTCTCGGGAGGACCGCCCGAGGCCCACGAGAAGCCGCCTCGAGGAGATGCCCTCCCGCTCGACGGGCGGCTCACCACCCGGGTCTGTCGGGGGACGGACGGTTGGCCGATCCGGGGTTGCTGGTGAACGCCGGCTCAGAGGAGGTGCTGGTGCTGTTGGATGCCGCTTCAGGGCCTCGTCTCGGTTGGCAGCGGCGGTGTACTGAGGCGTCCGCCCGTCTGTGCCGGGACGCCGCAGGCTGTGCGGCGTCAGGTGCTGGACGCGGCCCTGGTACGGGGGACCGTGAGTTGTCGACGCGGAACACCGCCGTACCGGTCAAGGACCAACCCGCCGTGTGAAGGCTATGTGTGATCCAGCGGCCGGTGCCGAACGCGCCGAGCTGTTTTGTCGAGGCCCGCGCAGATCCGGGAGACCTCGCTCTTCTGATATGCCGGTGTCCGAGCCGAGGGCTTTGACCAGGTTCTCGACCGATCGGGGAAGACTCCGTGGACGTATGCCTCCATGACGACCGCGTCAAGGGGCCTGGTCGATCCAGCGCGGACGCTCGAGCAGGCTCGGGAAGAAGCTGCTGGCCCGCAGTTTCGGGATCGCGAGCTCCAGGTCGCCGGTCTGCATGGTCACGGTCTCCTCCCGGTGCCCGTTGCGCCAGGCGGTGCGGGTGTCAGTCCGCTCGCCGTCGTCTCCGGGGCGGAGGTGCCCGGGAGACGCAACTCCCGACGGGTCCACCCGAGCTCGGCGGCGTTCTCGCCGCGCGCCGCTCCCTCGACCATGTACTCGCAGCACCCGAGGTAGAGGCGGTCGTCGCAGACGATGTCGAAGATGGGTGCGGCATCGCGGAGCCGCCCGTACAGGGACAGGTTTCTGAGACATCCCTGTCGCGACCGTGACTGCGGGAAGCGTACGCAGGAAGGCACCGATCGAGACCTGCAGGGTGCCCCGGTCGCCAGCCGGCTCGCACCGCGGGTGCTGCAGCGGCTGTCCGCAGTACTCCGGGCCCGCCTGCACGTTGCGCCGCCGTCTCGAAACAACATGAACGGTCGTGCAGCCGACCGGGAAGGCCTCCGTCAGGACGCGGCCGGGTGAGTCCGTCAAGGTCCTCCACCGCCGGCCCACCGCGGGTACTTCCTGGCCGACTGCAGATCGGCGGGGCCGAGCTCACAGACCCATGAGGCGGATGTCGGTCGGCCTCCACCGGCCCGGAATCTGTAGATTTGCTTGTCAGGGCACAAGGCCGCAGGCCTGCCGAGGGCTGTGCCAGTGCCCATCACCTCAAGGGCGAGGGAACCATGATCGATCTGAGTGCACCGATCGTGATCATTTTCATTGTCTATGTGCTTGCCATGATCGGCATGGGTGTCTGGGCGTACCCCCGCATCCGCACCTTTGCCGACTTCGCCTTGGGCAGCCGCAAGCTCCGCGCGACCGTCGCCGCGCTCTCCGCAGGGGCCAGTGCCATGTCCGCCTGGCTGTTCCTGGCACTGCCCGGAGCGGTGTACGTGGCCGGCATCGGCGTCAGCTGGCTCGCCATCGGTCTGGTGATCGGCACGTACCTCAATTGGCTCTTGGTCGCGCCCCGGCTACGCACCTACACCGAGCGCGCCGGTAACGCCGTGAGCCTGTCGGCCTACCTGGAGGAACGGTTCGAGGACCGTACCCGATTGCTCCGGATCGTTTCGGCGGCCGTCACCCTTATGTTCTTCACCGTCTACATCGCCAGTGGCCTGGTAGCCGGCGGGGTGCTGCTCAATCAAGTCTTCGGCCTCGACTTCGAAGTCGGCGCGATGCTGACCGCCCTGGTGATCATCGTCTACTCATGCCTCGGCGGTTTCCTCGCCGTGAGCCTGACCCACGTGGGGCAAGCCACGCTGATGCTCCTGGCGCTGGTCGTGCTCCCTGCTGTCGGCATCGGGGCGCTCGGGGGCTTCGGGGCGCTGGGCGACGACCTCAGCGACAAGGCGCCGACCCTCCTGGACATAGGGGCCGGAGCCACCTTCACCGACGGCCAGTGGTCGGCAGGCGGGGCGCTCAGCGCTGTCGCGATCATTTCGCTGCTCTCCTGGGGCCTCGGCTACTTCGGCCAGCCGCACATCCTCGCCCGCTTCATGAGTATTCGCAGCACCCGTGCCATCCCCACGGCCCGGCGCATCGGAACGGGCTGGGTGCTCGTCGCGCTCACCGGCGCCACGCTCGTGGGCCTCGTGGGCATCGCGCGGCTCGATCAACCACTTGACAACCCGGAGACCGTGTTCGTTGTCCTGAGCCAGACCCTGCTCAATCCCTGGATCGCCGGGGTGATGCTGATTGCCGTACTTGCCGCGATCATGTCGACTGCGGACAGCCAGCTCCTGGTGTCCTCCGTCGCCCTCACGGAGGACTTCTACCGGGCATTCCTCCGCCGCCGTGCGTCGGACAAGGCACTGGTGTGGGTCGGTCGCGGTGCCGTGGTCGTGGTGATCCTGGTCGCCTATGCGATCGCGCTCCGGGGCGGCGGAGTGCTGAACATCGTCGCCTATGCCTGGGCGGGTTCCGGAGCCGCGTTCGGGCCGGTCGTGCTCCTGTCGCTGTACTGGCCGCGTATGACCTGGGCGGGGGCCGTGGCCGGGATCGTATCCGGCGCGGCCACGGTGCTGCTGTGGGACAGGATCAATCCGCTGCTCGGGCCGCTGGAGTCGGACATCTACGAGATGGTCCCGGGCGTGCTGATCGCCACGATCGCGGCACTGGTCTTCGGCAGGTTCGTCGGCCGGCCACCGGAACGTGCCTTCTGGCGGATGCCGGGAGGCGGGGTGAGCCAACTGATGCTCGAGCCGTTTCTCGCACCCGCACCGGTCGGTGTGGCAGTCCTGGACACGGATCTGCGGTACGTCTGGGTGAACGACGTCCTGGGGCGCGTGATCCCCCTCGAGCGGCGGCTGGGCCGGTCGGTGAAGGATGTGCTGCCGAGGCTCGAGGCGGAGCCGTTCGAGGAAAAGATGCACACGGTCCTTCGGACGGGGGCTCCGGTGATGGACCACGAGTTCCACGGCCCCAGTTACGCTGATCCCGACCGGGAGCGTGCATATTCGGCCTCGTTCTTCGGCATGAAGGACCGCCACGGCCAGCCCGTGGGCATCTGGTACATGATCATCGATGTCACCGAGCGCTGGCGGGCCCAGGAACGTCTTGCCCTGCTGAACGACGCCAGCGCGCATATCGGCAGCACGCTGGATGTGACGCGAACGGCACAGGAACTGGCCGACAACGCCGTGCCGTCCCTCGCCGACTTCGTCGCCGTCGACCTGCTGGACTCGGTCATGAGAGGCGACGAACCGGCCCCCGGACCGGTCGACATCGGACCTGTCATCCGTCGCGCGGCCCAGAAGTCGGTACGTGAGGGCTCTCCGGAGGCGAGACTGGCCGTGGGGGAAAGGGTCCAGCGCGCCCCCTCGTCGCCCGTCGCCCGCTGCCTGTTGGAAGGCAGGACCCTGGTGGAACCGATCCTGGACGCCTCCGCCAGTGCATGGGTGACCATGGACCCGTCGCTGGGCGCCGTCATCCGCGAGTTCAAGTTCCACTCGATCATGGTGGTACCGGTGCGGGCTCGCGGCATCACCCTGGGCGCGGCGACATTCGTCCGCTCCCGACGCCTGGGGCCCTTCGAGGAGGACGACGTACGCCTCGCCGAGGAACTCGTCTCCCGTGCCGCGGTATGTGTCGACAACGCCCGCCGCTACACCCGCGAGCGCACCGCGGCCCGGTCGATGCAGCGCTATCTGCTGCCGCAGGAGCTGGCAGGAGGATCCGCTCTGGACGTGGCGTCCTGGTACTTCCCGGCAGATGCCCCCAGCGGTGTGGGGGGTGACTGGTTCGACGTGATTCCGCTCTCCGGGACCCGGGTCGCGTTGGTCGTCGGGGATGTGGTGGGACACGGAATCAACGCGGCGGCGACCATGGGGCGGCTCCGCACGGCGGTGCGCACGCTGGCCAATCTGGACCTTCCTCCCGACGAATTGCTGGCCCACCTGGACGACCTCGTCATCGGCCTGATGGAGGGACACGGCGGCGACGGGCAGGGGGCGGAGAGCGAGAGCGTGGGCGCCGCATTCATGGGGGCCACCTGCCTGTACGCCGTGTACGACCCGGTCACCGGGCTGTGCACACTGGCCCGGGCCGGGCACCTCCCGCCCGTGATCGTCGGCCCCGACGGCGCCGTCGAGTTCCTGGACCTGCCCGCCGGACCGCCGCTCGGCCTCGGCTCCCTGCCCTTCGAGGCCGCGGAACTGGAACTGGCCGAAGGCAGCCTCATCGGGATGTACACCGACGGCCTCATCGAGACATGCGATCGGGACATCGACGTCGGGCTCTCCCGGCTGAGCCGCACGCTCGCGGTGCCCGGCCCGTCTCTGCAGGAGACGGGCGACAACGTCGTCGACGCGCTGCTGACCGTTCCACCGCGCGACGACGCCGCCCTCCTCCTTGCCAGGACCCACCTGCTGGGCTCGGACCAGGTCGCGTCCTGGGACCTGCCCTCGGACCCCGCAGCCGTCGCAGACGCCCGCAGCGTCGCCACCCGGCAACTGTCGGCGTGGAGCCTGGACGATCTGACGTTCACCACAGAGCTGATCGTCAGCGAACTGGTCACCAACGCCATCCGTCATGCGACCGGCCCGATCGTTCTGCGGCTGATCCGGGACCGCGCC